>MEDZ01000041.1 GCA_001724275.1 Gemmatimonadetes bacterium SCN 70-22 | reverse complement strand
CACCGCCGCTCCCGCAGCCGTGGCCGAGCGCGGCGCGTCGCCCGCCGGTGCGGCGCGCCGCGCGGCGACGGCTGGGACCCCGACGGGCGCGTCGGCTGCCGTTCCCGCCGCGCTGGAGATCAACGCCCTGGTGGAGCAGTGGGACGACATCGTCGCGGCCGTACGCCGGGAGCGCCCGATCGTCGGGACGCTCCTCGAACGCACCATCCCGACCGCGGTCGCTTCGTCGGGCGTCGTCTCGCTCCAGGTCGAGGAGATGGGGGCGTTCGAGAATCTTGCGGTCAAGGCACGGGAGCTGACCACCGCGCTCGCTCAGCACATCGGCGGATTGTCGCGGGTTCAGCTCCTCCCGCCCGAGTCGGCCAAGGACAACGGCCCCCGCCGCATGACGGCCGAATCCATCCGGTCCGAGACGCTGCAGGCGCTTCGGAAGCGCGATCCGGTCCTGTCGGCGGCCATCGACGAGCTCGACCTGGACCTCGTCGACTGACGACGGGGACGCAGGTCCGTGGCCGGGATTGGAGCAGTCGCCTATCTTACGGAATCACAATAACTTCAGGGACATGGCCGACATCTTCAAGATCCTCCAGCAGGCGCAGCAGGTGCAGTCGAGGATGCAGCAGATGCAGGAGGAGCTGGCGCAGCGTTCGGTGACCGGGACGGCAGGGGGTGGAATGGTCACGGTGGAAGCCGACGGGAAGGGGGCGATCCGCAAGGTCAAGCTCGAGGCGGCGATCGTGAACCCGGCCGACGTCGAGATGCTGGAAGACCTGATCGTGGTGGCCGTCGCCGAGGCGCAGAAGAAGGCGAACGAGCTGGCGCAGGAGGAGATGGGGAAGCTCACCGGGGGGATGAACCTCCCGTTCAAGCTCCCATTCTGACGGTGTCGGCCATCGACGACCTGGCCGCCGAACTCTCCAAGCTCCCCGGGATCGGGCGCAAGACGGCGCTGCGGCTCACGTACCACCTCCTCAAGCAGCCGCGGGAGCGAAGCGTCCGGCTGGCGCATGCGCTCGAGACGCTTGCGGAGCGGGTCCACCCGTGCCCGACGTGCTACAACCTGACCGAGGACCCCGAATGTGGCATTTGTCGCGATCCGAGGCGTGACGCCGGGGTGATCTGCGCCGTCGAAGAAGCGGCGGATATCGGCGCGATCGAACGGGCCGGCGAGTTCCGGGGGCGCTATCACGTCCTGGGAGGGCGCATCTCCCCGCTGGATGGGGTGGGACCCGAGGATCTCACCGTGACTGCTCTCGAGCGCCGGGTAGCCGGCGGAGCCGTGAAGGAAGTGATCGTGGCGACGAATCCCAGTGTTGAAGGCGAGGCGACGGCGCTGTACCTGCACCAGGTACTGGCGCCGCACGCCGTGCGCGTGACCCGAATTGCCCGCGGGCTCCCGATCGGGGGCGACCTCGAGTACGCCGATGGCATCACCATCGCGCAGGCGTTGTCGGCCCGACGGGAGATGGTGTGAGATGCGGAAAGGATCGATGTTGTCGTTGGGCGTGCTCGGCGGGTTCGTGGCCGGCTTCGCCCTGTGGAGCCGGCAGCAGCACGCTGACCGGCAGAGCCTCTTCAGCCGCAACCCCGTGCGTCGCCTGGCGGCGCTCGGCTACCTGCGGACCCGGCCCGATGAGCAGACCGTGACGCTCCTGCGCGAGTACCTGGCGTGGGAATCGCGGCCGGAGCTGCGCCGCCGGGCGCGACGGCTGCTGCGTCGCGTCGAGCGCGCGATCGCCTGACCCCCGCCGCCCGGAGACGCATGCCGATCGGAGCCTCGAGCTGGTCGTTCACCGAGGAAGACTTCACCGCGCTGACGCAGGTGCTGCAGCGCTTCCTGTTCGACAGCAACGCCCGCTGTGCGCTGCTGGTGGACCGGAGCGGGCAGCTGGTGACGTTCGCGGGCGATCGCCCCGCGTTCGACGTCACCGCCTTCGCCACGCTGACGGCGGCCGACTTCTCGGCCAACGACCAGCTGGCCCGCCTGATCGGGGAGAGCGACTTCAACACGCTGTTCCATCAGGGGGAGAAGGAATCGATGCTGCTGGCGGACGTCGCGCGCCGTGTGATCCTGGTGGCGCTGTTCGACAACCGCACCACGCTGGGCCTGGTGCGCCTCAAGATGCGCGCGATCGTCGATGACGTCGGGCGTCTCGTGGAGCGCTCGCTGCAGCGCTCGGTCACCGGAGGCGCCCCGCGGGCCCCGCTCCTTGCCGACGTCGATGATGAGATCGACCGTCTCTTCCAGTAACGTGCGAGACCCGGAGGGACGTCCATGTCGATGATCAACTACGCCTCGCGCGAGATCAACTGCAAGATCGTGTACTATGGCCCGGGGCTGGGGGGCAAGACGACCAACCTCGAGCACGTCTACAAGAAGGTGTCGCCCGACACGCGCGGGAAGCTCATCTCGCTGGCGACGGAGAGCGAGCGGACGCTCTTCTTCGACTTCCTCCCGGTCGACCTTGGTACCATCCGGGGCTTCAAGACGCGCTTCCATCTCTACACGGTGCCGGGGCAGGTGTACTACAACGCCTCGCGCAAGCTCATCCTGAAGGGGGTGGACGGGATCGTCTTCGTCGCCGACTCGCAAGTGGACCGCATGGAGGCGAACCAGGAGTCGATGCAGAACCTGTACGACAACATGGCGGAGTACGGTTACGACCTCACGCGCATGCCGTTCATCGTGCAGTACAACAAGCGCGACCTCCCCAACGCCGCGTCGCTGGCGGAGCTGCAGGACGCGCTGAACCCCGGGTGGGAAGTGACGGAACCGGCGCGCCAGCGCCTGACCCCGGACACGTGGCACGCCGGCGAGAACCTGGTGGAGCAGCTGCCGACCGGCGAATGGGTGGAGCGGGCCCCGTATTTCGAGGCGGTGGCCGTGACGGGCGACGGCGTCTTCGATACCTTGAAGGCAGTCTCGAAGCTCGTCCTCAAAGCCCTGTCGTAGCGCGCGTGTGGCGCGCTCCCGAGCCGTGCCGCTGAACCTTCCGAACGCGATCACCGCCGCCCGCATCGCCGCCACCCCGCTCATCGCCGCCCTGGTGACCAGCGCGGGGTGGGAGCTGCGCCTGACGGCCTGGGTCCTGTTCATCGTCGCGGCGGTCACCGACTACTTCGACGGCAAGCTGGCGCGCGACCGGAACCTCGTCACGAATCTCGGCAAGCTGCTGGATCCGCTCGCCGACAAGATGTTGCTCCTGGCGACGCTCGTCCCGATGTACTGGCTCACGCGCGACGCCTCGCTCTGGGCCTCGCTTCCGCAGCCCGACGCCTGGGCCGGCGGCTCCACGATCGGCCCCGTCCTCGCCGGACCGACCGGGGCACGGGTGGCCTATCCGTTCGTCACGCCGGTGGGGCTCATCGGCCTCCCCTTCTGGATCATCGCCGTCGTCCTCGGGCGCGAGCTCTTCATGACGCTCTTCCGCCAGTTCGCGGCGCAGCGCGGCATCATCATCTCGGCCATCGGTCCCGCCAAGTGGAAGACCACCTTCCAGTGGATCTGGGTCGGCGCGGCGTTCTTCTGGTACTTCGCCTCGGCGGCGGCGGTGGAGCACCGGTGGTCGGGGACGGCGTGGAGCGCCTTCGCCATGTTCAACGGGATCGTCGGTACGCTGTCGATGGTCGGGGCCGTGGCCCTCACGCTCTATTCGCTCTGGCTCTACCTGCAGCGCTACGGCAGCCTCGTCCTGCGCCCCGGCCGGGCGCGCGGCGTCACGCCGTAGCCTCCCGCGCCCGTGAACATCGAGATCCTGGCCGTCGGCGACGAGCTCCTGCTCGGCCTGACGATCGACACCAACGGCGCCTGGCTGGCGCGCGAGCTTGCGGCTGACGGGGTGCGCGTCACGCGCCGGGCCAGCGTCGGCGACGACGCGACCCGGATCGCCGACGCCGTGCGCGACGCGCTCGATCGCACCGGTGCCCTCATCACCACCGGGGGACTCGGCCCCACGGCCGACGACCTCACCTGCCCCACCATCGCCGGGCTGTTCGGGCGAGAGCTGGTGTTCGACGCCGCGCAGTGGGAACGCCTGCGCCAACTCTGGCGCGAGCGCGGGCGCCCGGGCGAGCTCCCCGAATCGAACCGGAAGCAGGTCATGATCCCCGCCGGGGCCCGCGTGCTTGGCAACAACCACGGGACCGCCCCGGGGATCTTCCTCGAGGACGAGCGCGGCCGCTGGGTCGCGATGCTCCCCGGCGTCCCGCGCGAGATGCGGGGCATCTTCAACGACGAGCTGCGCTCGCTCGTCCGGTCGCGCCTGGGGGCGGTATCGCACGTGGTCCGGAGCCGCACGGTGCGCACCACCGGGGTGGCCGAGTCGCAGCTCCCCTCGCTCCTGGGCGACGCCGCGGGCGGGGTCGACGCGATGTCGCTCGCCTACCTTCCGGGGCAGGAAGGCGTGGACTTGCGGCTGACGATCGCCGGCGCTCCGCCGGACGAGGCCGACGCGCGCCTGGCGGCCGGCGCGGTGCTCCTCGCCGGGCGGGTCGGCAGGTACGCCTACGCCGAGGGGTCGACCGACCTGGCGGAGGTCGTGCTGGCCGCCTGTCGCGCCCGCGGCTTGCGGCTGGCGGTGGCCGAGAGCTGCACCGGCGGGCTCCTGGGGGCTCGCATCACGGCCATCCCCGGTTCGAGCGACACCTTCGTGGGCGGGGTCATCAGCTACCACGACGCCGTCAAGCGCGAGCAGCTGGGGGTCGATGCCGCTACCCTCGCCACCCACGGCGCCGTGAGCGAGGAGGTGGCGCGCGAGATGGCTGCCGGCGTCCGCGCGCGCCTCGGCGTCGGGATCGGCGTCGGCATCACCGGGGTTGCGGGGCCGGACGGGGGGACGGACGAGAAGCCGGTTGGCCTGGTCTTCGTCGCCGTCGACATCGAGGGCGAGGTGCGGACGTTTGGTGGCCGCTTGATCGGCGACCGCGCCGAGGTGCGGTTCCGTGCGACGCAGGCTGCCCTCGACATGATCCGGCGCGCCCTCGCTCCCGCGTAACGTCGCCGCGCACGGGCTCCCAGGCGAGCGCACGGACCCGCACGGGGCACGCCGGGCCCGCACCCACCCCCCTGCCGTTCTGGCCGTCTCCCCGGGTATGGGCGTTGCCCAGCTCAGGCGCGCAGTCGAGATTTCAGCGTCGCGTGGCGCGTGCGCCGGGGTGAATGGCGCCGGCGCCCACGAAACCTTTCCGCCAGCATCCAGTAGGCGTCAGCCATATGGACCAACCACACGGATCGCAGCACTCCACCACCCCGCCGGAGGGGACGGAGACGGGGACCCCAGGCGTTGCGCCCACGGGCACGGAGGCCTCGGCCACGGGGGCAGCGGGCGAGGACTGGCAGCGCCAGCTCGAGGAGCAGCGCGACAAGTACCTGCGCCTGGCGGCGGAGTACGACAACTACCGCAAGCGCACCGTCCGGGAGCGGCAGGAGGCGGGGTGGCGCGCCCAGGCCGACATGGTTGCCGGGCTGCTGGAGGTGCTCGACGACCTGGCGCGCTTCGCGCAGGTGGACCCGGCCACGACCGAGTCGCGCACCGTGGTGGAGGGGGTGGCGATGGTGGAGCGGAAGCTGTTCAAGTCGTTGGCGGGGCACGGGCTGGAACTGGTGAACCCGATGGATCACCCCTTCGACCCTGCCGTGCACGAGGCCATCTCGACGACGCCGGCGGCCAGCGCCGACGAGGACCATCTCGTGGCCCAGGTGTTCCAGCTGGGGTACCTCTTCCGCGGGCAGCTCCTCCGCCCGGCGCGCGTGGTCGTGAAGCAGTGGAACGCGTGAGTCGCCGTTAGGCACGCATGGCCAATCCCAAGGACTACTACGCGGTGCTGGGGGTCTCGTCGACGGCGTCGGCGGAGGACATCAAGAAGCAGTACCGCCGCCTGGCCAAGAAGTATCACCCGGACGCGAACCCCAACGATCCGAAGGCGGCCGACCGCTTCAAGGAGATCTCCGAGGCCTACCAGGTGGTCGGCGACGCCGAGAAGCGGAAGCAGTACGACGAGATGCGCCGGCTGGGCGCCTTCGGCGGTTTTCCGGGAGGGCCGCGCGCGCGTCCCGGCGCCGGGCCCCGTCCGGGAGCGGGGGGGGCGCCTGGGGGGGCCGGGGCCGACGTCCGATTCCAGGACTTCGACGTCGGCGGGCTGGGCGGGCTGGGCGACCTGTTCGGGAGCATCTTCGGCGGGGCCGGGGCGGGGCGGGGGCGAGCGCGTGGCGCCGAGCAGGGGCAGTCCATCGAGTCGACGCTCGAGGTCCCGTTTCGCACGGCGGCCGCCGGCGGCAAGGTCCCGATCGAGCTCGAGGTCAACGAGGAGTGCTCCAGCTGCAATGGATCGGGCGCTGCCCCGGGCGCGACGGTCCGGACGTGCCCCGAGTGCAGCGGACGCGGGACGATCTCCTTCGGGCAGGGGGGCTTCGCCGTCAACCGCCCGTGCCCGATGTGCATGGGGCGCGGCCAGGTGCCGAGCGAGCGCTGCCCGGCGTGCAACGGCTCGGGCGAGGTCAGGACCAGGAAGAAGGTCCTGATCACCGTCCCTCCCGGCTCCGACACCGGGACCAGGATCCGGCTGAAGGGGCAGGGAGGGCGCGGCATCCACGGCGGCCCGCCGGGCGACCTGGTCATCACCCTGCAGGTGAAGGAAGACCGCTTCTACAAGCGCGAAGGGCTCGACCTGCTGGCCACCGTCCCGCTCAACATCGCCCAGGCCACGTTAGGCACGAAGATCTCGGTCCGTACCCTCGACGGGAAGAAGGTGTCGATCCGGATCCCGCCCGGGACCCCGAGCGGGAAGCGCTTCCGCATCCGCGGCCAGGGGATCGCCAAGGAAGGCGACACCGGCGACCTCATCGTCGAGACCAGCATCGTCGTCCCCGAGAAGCTGACGGAGGAGCAGGAACGGCTGCTGCGCGAGTTCGCGGAGGCCGGGGGATTGAAGTTCTAGGGGAGACGCGGGGGCGGCACGCCGGGCGTGCGGCTACGCGGCCTGCACGGGGAGCATCGCCCGCGCACCGGCCGCGCGCTCGATGAAGCCCCCGCCGAGCACGCGCGTCCCATCGTACATCACGAGCGACTGGCCCGGCGTGATCGCCGCCACCGGCTCGGCGAGGGCCAGTTCGATCTCGTCCCCCTGCAGGCGGAGCACTTCGGCCTGCGCCGCCGGGGCGCGGTGACGCACTTGCACCTGCAGCGGTGCACCGACCGGCGGGGGGGCGGCCAGCCAGTTCACCTCGCGCGCGACGACGCCGCGCCCGAGCAACGCCTCGCGCGGGCCGATCACCACCGCACGTGACGCCGGGTGGATGGCGACGACGAACATCGGCTCGGCGAATCCCCCGGGGAGGCCGCGCCGCTGTCCGATGGTGAAGCGCGCGTAGCCGTCGTGCTCGCCCACCACCGTGCCATCGGCCAGGACGACCGGCCCGCGCGCCAGGGCCGGGGTGTCGTCGCCGAGGCGCTGGCGGATGATCTTGGTGTGGTCCCCGTCGGGGACGAAGCAGATGTCCTGCGACTCCACCTTGTCGGCCACCGTCAGCCCCAACGACCGCGCCACCGCCCGCGTCTCCGCCTTGGTCTGGTGCCCCACCGGCAGGAGCATGCGGGAGACGACCGCCCGGTCGATCCCCCACAGGAAGTACGCCTGGTCCTTGGCGGGGTCGAGCCCCCGGTGCAGGGCGCCATCGATCACGCGGGCGTAGTGTCCCGTGGCGATGAAGTCCGCGCCGATGGCGTCGGCCTTGCGCAGGAGGTCGCGGAACTTGGTGAACGTGTTGCAGCGGACGCATGGAATCGGCGTGCGCCCGGCCGCGTACTCCTGCACGAAGTTGTCCACCACGTCCTGCCCGAAGGCGCTCTCCAGGTTGAGCACGTAGTGCGGGACCCCCAACGACTCGCAGATCCGCCGTGCGTCGTTGATGGAGTCGAGCGAACAGCAGGGGCGGTCGGGGACCTCCTCGCCGTAGCAGAAGAGCTTCATCGTCGCCCCAACCACCTCGTACCCCTGGGCGTGCAGCAGCGCCGCGGCGACGGACGAGTCGACACCGCCGGACATCGCGACCAGCACCCGGGGGCCTGCGGCGAGGCTCATGCGCTCACGCCTCCCCGCCCAGGCGGCGGGCCTTCTCGATGAGGGCGGGAAAGAGCTCGGCCACGCGGGCGATCCCGTCCTCGGTGGTCAGGACCCCGAGCGACATGCGGATCGCCGACGCGCCGAGATCGGGACGCACGCCCAACGCGGAGAGGACGTGCGACGGCTCCACGCTCCCGCTCTGGCACGCCGACCCCGACGAGCACGCCACCCCTTGCAGGTCGAGCGCCATCAGGAGCGACTCGCTGTCGGTGCCCGGGACGGACAGGTTGAGGATGTGCGGGGCGCGCGGCGCGCCGCGCCCGTGCACCCGGGCATCGGGGATGCGTGCCATGAGCTCTCCCTCGAGCCGATCGCGCAGCGCCTCGAGCCGGCGGCATTCCTCCTCGCGCTCGGCGATGGCCAGCTCGGCGGCGCGCGCGAAGCCGACCGCCATCGCCACGTTCTCCGTTCCCGGGCGGCGCCCCCGCTCCTGCGCCCCCCCGAAGACCAGCGACTGCAGCGGGGTGCCGCGACGGATGAACATGGCCCCGATCCCCTTCGGCGCGCCGATCTTGTGACCCGACACGGTGAGCGTGTCGAAGGGGACCGCGCGCGCGTCGATCGCCACCTTGCCCAGCGCCTGCACGGCGTCGGTGTGGAACATCGCTCCCCGCGCCTTGGCCGTGGCCGCGAGCGCGCCGACGTCCTGTACGACGCCGATCTCGTTGTTGACCCACATCACGCTGCAGAGCGCGACGTCGCCATCGACGAGGGCGCCGAAGCGGCCCGCGTCGACGATCCCGCGCCCATCCACCGGCGCGATGCGCTCTTCGCCCCCCTCGCGCCCCACCTCGTGCACGGCGGCGAGCACCGCCTTGTGCTCGATGGGGGTGGAGACGATGGCACGCCGCGTCGCACGCAGCGCCCGCCACGTCCCCAGGATCGCCAGGTTGTCCCCCTCGGTCCCGCCGGAGGTGAAGCAGATCTCGTCCCCATGCGCCCCCAGCAGCGCGGCGACGCGCTCGCGCGCCTCCTCCAGCGAGGCGCGCGCCTCGCGCCCCCAGCGGTGGGCGCTCGAGGGATTGCCGAAGCGCGCACCCAGGAAGGGGAGCATCGCATCCAGCACTTCGGGGCGCACTGGGGTGGTGGCCGCATGGTCGAGGTAGACGGGGGTCCGCATAGTGGACGAAAGATATCGCCTTTTCGCCCTCCCGTCTCCCGACTCCCGTCTCCCGTCTCCGGAGTCAATCCAGCGCCACCGTCCCCCGCTTGAAGCGCCCGATGGCCGCCGCGTTGAGCACCACGGCGATCGCCCCGAGCACCATGGCGGCGCGGAGCGCGATGGTCTCCAGCCCCAGCTCGGTTACCCGGGCCAGGATGCTGGCTTGCCGCTCGGGCGAGATGAACTGCGAGAAGAGCACCGGCGACATCATCACGAGCAGGATGATGATTCCGAACGTCTGCTGGGCCTGTCGCACGGTGGCGGCCCGGAGCGAGACGAAGACGCCGATCCCGGAGATGAAGAGCGAGCCGCCGAGGATGAGCGAGAGGAGCGAAGTCAGCCGGTAGGCGGGGATGGTGAGGAGTTCGCCCTGGCCGTGCTTCAGGTTCACCGCCGCCCACCCGATCAGGAGGTTCACGCAGGCGAAGGCGAAGCCGTACATCACCGCCGCGACGATCTTGCCGAGGATGATCGCGGTGTCGCTCAGCCGCGAGGCCAGGAGTGTCTCGAGCGTGTGGCGTTCGCGCTCGCCGGCAATCGAGTCGGCGATGAGCGTCGAGGTCATGCTGGTCGTGAGGATCGGCCAGTAGAAGAACATCAGCGGCGACGTGAGCCAGGTGGTGCCCAGCTGCAACGGGGAGACGACGCCGAGGAACAGGATGACGATGATGATCGACCAGCCGCCGCGCTTGAACCGGAGCAGCTGGTCGAAGATCTCGAGCCACTCCTTGCGGGCCACGGTCCAGACGTCACGGATCATGGCGCGTGCTCCGGGGGGACGGCGGTCTCGCCGGCCACGAGCTCGAGGAAGACGTCCTCGAACGATGCGCGGTCGCGCCGCACCTCCTCGACGGCGACCCCCGCGCCCACGAGCCAGGCGACGATCACGGCGATGTCGGCCCCCGGGGACAGCTGCAAGAGGATCTCGTCGTTGGCGCGTCGCACGCCGGCCACGCCGGTGAGCCGTGCCAGCCCGTCGAGAACGCCGTCGGAGAGCCCGCGCCCGGCCACGCGCACGAGCGGGGCCCCTCGCGCGGCGCGCAGGGCCGCGGGGGGGCCGAAGTCGAGCAGCCGGCCGCGGCGTATCACCCCGACGAGGGAACAGAGGCGCTCGGCCTCCCCCAGGTTGTGCGTGGTGAGGAAGATCGTCACGCCTTCTTCCTGCGCGAGCCGCGCCAGGTCGTCGCGCAGCGAGGCGCTCGCCACCGGGTCGAGCCCCGCCGTCGGCTCGTCAAGGAAGACCAGCCTGGGGCGGTGCAGCACCGCTCGGGCCACGGCGAGCTTCTGCTTCATCCCTCGGCTCCACGTCCCGACCGACTCGTCGCGCCGTTCCCACAGGCCAAACTGGGAAAGCAGCTCGCGAATGCGTTCGGCGCGGTCGGTCCGGGGCATGTGCCAGGCGCGCGCGTAGAAGTCGAGGTTCTGCAGCGCCGTCAGCCGCTCGTATACCCCGTTGTGCTCCAGGAGGGCGCCGGCCTGCTGGCGCACCTGGTCGCCTTCCGTGCGCGGGTCGCGGCCGAAGACCTCGGTTCGCCCGGCCGTGGGATCCACGAGACCGAGGAGGACACGGATGACGGTCGTCTTTCCCGCACCGTTGGGACCGAGGAAGCCGAAGACGGTCCCGGCGGGAACCTCGAAGGTGAGGTGGTCCAGGGCGCGTACCTTGGGGAAGTCGCGCACGAGGCCGTCCACCCTGATCGCGGGAGCGGTCATGCGCGCGAACGCAGGCGAAGGACGGCGCGCACCGGCGCCGCGTCGAGCCCGGCGACGCGAAGCGGGAGCGCGAGGAGCCCGTGGCGCCCCGCGGGAACGCCGCGCAGGTCGAGGTTCTCCACCACGAACGCCCCCCCCGCAAAGAGCCGCTGGTGGATGTCGAGCACCTTGCTCTCCCGCTCGTCGACGGAGGGGCAGTCCACCGCGAGGAGCGCGAGCCCCATCCCGAGGAGCGCATCGGCGCACGCCGGCGAGAGTACCGGCCATGCGTCGGGAAAGACCCCCTCGGCGATCGATCGCCCCGTATGGAGCAGCAGGCGTTCCACCCGCCCGCTGCCAGCGAGGGCGAGGTGGTGCAGCTCGAGGCGCCCCGCGAGCCCGCGCACGTCGGCCACCACGCACTCCCCAACGAAGGGATGCAGGGGGAGGGTGTCGGACGCCGGCCACCCGTCGCGCACGTGGAGGGGCGCGTCGGCGTGCGTCCCCACGTGCGGGCTCCCCTGGGTCGAGGAGAGGTTCACGCTGGCCCCGTCCGCGATACGACAGGTCCAGCGACAGTCGAAGGGGGTGTCGCCCGGCCACTCCGGGGTCCCGGGGCGGAGGAGGATGCTGATGTCGTGCAGCGCGCCGTCACCGGCCATGGTCAGAACGTGGACACCGCGAGGGTGGTGATGTCGTCGACCCGCATGGTCTCGGTGGTGTAGAACGGCTCCCCGTACCGCACGCGGATCAGCGACCCGTAGTGCGCGGCCTGGTGCCGCACGATGTCGTACAGCGGCTCGCCGTTGGGGTAGACCTCGCCGGCCTGCACCGCGTCGTCGAACTGCGAGCCATAGCAGCGGATCGCCGCCAGCTTCTCCTCGAAGGTGTCGCTGATGTCGACCACGAAGGTCGGCTTCAGGTGGTCTTCGCGATAGGTGATGGCGTGCACCACCTTGTGCGGCCGGAACGGCGGGTGCGCGTCGTCGAGCTTGCGAAGCCCCGACACGAAGACCGCGTCGCGGATCAGCTCTGCCGCCACGCGGTGGTCGGGATGCCGGCCATACGGCGCCGGGGCGGGGGCGATCACGACGCGCGGCTGCAGCCGGCGGAGCGCGCCGGCCAGCAGCCGTCGCGTGTCCGGGGTGTTGGTGATGCCGCTGTCGGGAAGTCCCAGCGTCTCGCGCACGGCGACGCCGAGGATGGCGTTGGCTTCGGTCGCCTCGCGGGCACGCAGCTCCGCCGAGCCGCGCGACCCCATCTCCCCCGCCGTCAGGTCGAGGATGCCGGTACGCCGCCCCATCCGCGCCGCCTTGATGAGCGTTCCGCCGCAGGTCAGCTCGGCGTCGTCGGGATGCGCGACGATGGCGAGGAGGTCGAGGGACGTCATGCGGGAGGAATGTATCGCGCCGGGCGCCACTCGTCTGCTCGTCTTCCCGTCCGCTCGTCTTCTGCCCTATTCATATCGCAGCGCCTCCACCGGGTCCAGTCGCGCGGCGCGCCGCGCGGGGATGAGCCCGAACACGAGGCCGATCCCGATCGACACGAGGACGGCCACGACGGTGATGGCGACCGGCGTCGGGGCCTCGACGTCCATGAACGATGCGATCAGCCGCCCGATGCCGAGCCCCATCGCGATCCCCACGAGCCCGCCGATCCCCGTCAGCGTTGCCGCCTCGAAGAGGAACTGCAGCATGATGTCGCGCCGCGTCGCGCCTAACGCCTTGCGCACGCCGATTTCCCGTGTCCGGCTGGTCACCGACACCATCATGATCGCCATCACGCCGATGCCGCCCACGAGGAGCCCCACGGAGGAGAGCGACACCATCACGAGGAAGAATGCCCCCGTGAGGCGGTCGAAGATCTGCAGAATCTGGTCCTGGGTGACGAAGTCGAAGTTGTTCTTCTCCGCCGGGCGCAGGCGCCGCATCTCGCGGAGGGCGATCATCACCGCTTCCTGCGTGTCGGCCACCGGGATCCCCGTGCGCCCCTTCACCGCGATGAAGACCGCATTCGCCTTGTCGAGCGGAAACTGCTGGTCGAGCGTGCGGTACGGGACGATGGCCAGTGTCTCGGCCCCGGGAGGCTCGAAGACGTTCGTCGCGGGCTGGAAGAGCCCGATCACCTCCGCCGGGCGCCCCCCGACGCGCACCGTCATCCCCAGCGGATTTCGCCGCCCGAAGATCTCGCGCGCCAGGTCCTCGGGGAGGACCGCGACATTGGCGCCGCTCGCCAGCTCCGAGCGCGAGAACCAGCGCCCCAGCACCAGCTCGCCCCCCATGATGTCGCTGAAGTGGTCGTCCGCGCCGTAGATGCGATTGGGTTGCGTGCGCACGTCGCCGTACTCCAGGCGTCCGTTCACCAGCCCCCACAGCCCGGCATAGCTCACCTCGGGGAGGCGGGCGATGCGCTCGGCCTCCCGTATCTCCAGGTCGGGACGGATGCGGATCCACGCCGGGAGGGCGTCGGGGTTCACCGGGGTCCCGCTGTAGGCCTTGAAGACGTAGAACGTCGTGGGGCCGGCGCGCTCGATGGTGCTGATGATCTGCCCCTCGATCCCCTTCACGATCGTGGCCATCGACATCACCGAGCTGACCCCGATGACGACCCCCAGGATCGTCAGCCCGGCGCGCAGCTTCGCGCCGCGCATCGCGTCGATGGCGATGCCGACGTTCTCTTGCAGCTGGTCGAGGAGGCGCATGCGGCGGTCCTATTCGGCCCGCAGGGCCGTGATCGGGTCCAGCTGCGCGGCGCGGCGCGCCGGATACACCCCGAAGACGATTCCCACTCCCGCGCCGAGCGCCACCGAGAGCCCCACCGACCACAGGGTCACGCGCGCCGGGAGCGGCGAGGCCGCGGCGATCGCGGTCGCGAAGAGCCACCCCGACGCCACGCCGATGATTCCGCCCAACGTCGCGAGGACCACCGCCTCCCACAGGAACTGCCGCTCGATGTCGCCCCGGCGCGCGCCGACCGCCTTGCGGATCCCGATCTCGTGCGTGCGCTCGGTGACCGACATCAGCATGATGTTCATGATCACGATCCCGCCGACCACCACGCCGATCCCCACCACGGCGGGGATGATCGCGAAGAGGAGGCGCGTCAGCGTCTTCCAGAAGTCGACGAGCGCGGCCGAGGTCTCGATCGCGAAATCGTTCTCCTCGCCCGGACGCAGCCCGCGCACGATGCGCATCGCCTCCTCGGCGCGCGCCATGGCGGGTGCCACCTGGTCGGCGCGTGCCATCTTCACCGAGACCGTCGTGGTCCCGCGGCGCCCGAACAGCATCTCGAAGCGCGTCGTGGGCATCAGCGCATACGTGTCGAACGACTGCCCCAGCACCTTCCCCTTCCCGGCGTTGACCCCGATGATCTCGAACTGCTCGCCCATCACACGAACGCTCTTGCCGACCGCCGACACGTTGGGGAAGAGCGCCTCGGCGACGTCGTGGCCGATGACGAGGACCGCACGGCGCGCCGCGACGTCCATGGAGCCCAGGGCGCGCCCCGCCTCGACCCGGTAGTCCTGCACCGCCTGAAAGCCCTCCGAGACGCCGAACAGGATCACGTCGGCCACCCGCTGGTTGCGCCAGATGATGTCGGCGCGGGGCGTGGGCCACCCCGACTGGAAGGCGACCGCCTGGGCCTCGGGGATCGCGGCCGCCACGGCCTCCGCATCGCGCGGCGTGATCTTCGGGCGACGGGCCACCCGCTCCATCTCCGCGTCGCTCACCCGCCCCACGTTCACCGGCGAGCGCCGCACCATGAAGGTGTTCGACCCGATCATGGCGTCGGCCACGTTCTCCTGCACGTACGCGTTCATCCCCTGGATGATCGCGATCACCGCGACGAGGAACGCCACCGAGACGATGATGCCGAGCAGCGTGAAGAACGACCGCAGCTTGTTGGCGCGGATCTGCGCCAGGGCCATCGTGACGACGTCGGCGAAGCGCAAGTGCGAGAGGAGCAGAAGACGGGAAGACGACAACGGGGCGATCACGTGAATCAATTCACATGATCGCCCCGGCCGCAAGCGCCATCCGCCGCCCGCCGACTCCCCTCGTGACGCCCCCTACTCGTACCGCAGCGCCTCCACCGGGTCGAGGTTGGCGGCTCGGGCGGCGGGGGCCATCCCGAAGAGAATCCCGGTGAAGGCACTCCCCACGAGCGCGGCGACCACGGCGGGGATGGGGACCGAGGCCGGGATGCTGGTCCAGGTGCGGATCCCGATCGCGAGGAGCGCCCCCCCACCCAGCCCGATCGCCGCCCCGATGCTGGTGAGGGTGGCCGCCTCGACGAGGAACTGCCAGAGAATCGTGGCCCGCGTGGCGCCGAGCGCCTTCCGCACGCCGATCTCGCGGGTGCGTTCGGTGACCGAGATCATCATGATGGCCACGACCCCCACGCCTCCCACGAGGAGGCCGACGGCCGACAGGACGAGGGTGACCAGGAAGATCGCGCCGAACAGCTGGTTGAAGACCTCGACGATGCGGTCCTGCCCGACCACGTAGAAGTTGTTGCGCTGGCCGGGGCGCATCCCGCGGTGGGCCCGGATGGTGGCCGTCACCTCGTCCATGGCGTAGTCGCGCGACACGCCCGGCCGCGGCTTGACGTTGATCATCATCGACCGCATCCAGGCGTTGAGCTTGCGACGCGCGGTCTCGACGGGGACGATGGCGCGCGGCGTGTCGGGGCCGCGCCCGTCCATCGACTTCAGGAACCCCCCCTTGGCCTGGTAGATCCCGATCACCAGGAACTGCTGGCCGTTCATCAGGACCAGCTTCCCGATCGGGTCGGACTGGCCGAACAGCTGCTTGGAGAGCGTGTCGTTCAGGATGACGACGGAGGCGGCGTTGTCGTTCTCCGCCGCGGTGAAGTTGCGGCCGGGGAAGATGTCGCCGCCGTCGGTCTCGAGCCAGCGCGGGCCGTACCCCTCGTAGTTGACCGACGCCAGCGAATTGTTGCGGTAGCTGACGCCGGCGCTCCCGAACACCCACGGGGTCGAGGCAGCGACCGACGGGAGCCGTTCGATGAGGCGCCACTCGGTGACGGTGATGGGCGGGTTGCGCCTGTCGGGGCAGCTCTCGTCCGTCCCGTCGCAGGCATTCATCCCCACGTTCTGGCGCCGCACCATGAACGACGTGGCGCCGAACTCGTCCAGGTCCGACTGGAACGACAGGGTGATGCCGTGGATGGTCGCCGACATCGCGACCACGACGAAGACGCCGACGGCGACGCCGAGGATGGTGAGGGCGGCGCGCACGCGATTGGCGCGAATGGCGTCGAGGGCGATCGACACCCCCTCGAGCGCCGAGAGGACCCGGTCTGCAATCTGCACGGGCTACTCCTGCCGGAGGGCGGCGATGGGGTCGAGGCGCGCCGCGCGGCTGGCGGGGTAGAGCCCGGCCACGATCCCGACGCCGGCGCCCAGCAGCACCGCCATCGGGATCGACCACGGGGCCACCCGGGCGGGGAGCGGCGAGACGGCCGAGACGATCTTGGCCATCCCGATGCCGAGCGTGATGCCTAACGCAGCGCCGAGGACGCTGAGCGACGCCGACTCCACGAGGAACTGCCGCATGATGTCGCGGCGCTTGGCCCCCAGCGCCTTGCGGATCCCGATCTCCCGCGTGCGCTCGGCGACCGCCACCAGCATGATGTTCATGATCACGATCGCCCCCACGATGAGGCCGATGGCGGGGAGGGCGGTGCCGAAGGCGACCATCTGTCCCTTGAGCCGGGCGAAGAAGGTGAGGGCCGATTCCGACGATTCGAGGGCGAAGTTGTCGGGGACGGCGGGCGCCAGGCGGCGCGACGCGCGCATCACGCTCCGCGTCTCCTCCATCGCCTCGGCGAGGAGCACGGCGTTGGGCGCCTTCACGAGGAATCCGTCGATGTCGCCGCGCGGGTTGGTGGCGCGCGAGATGGGCGACGTCCAGGGGGCGATGGCCAGCCGGTCGAGCGAGAAGCCGAACAGCGACCCCTGCTTCTCCAGCAGGCCGACCACCTGGTAGGGGACGCCCCCGATGCGCAACGCGCGCCCGAGCGGGTCGAGGGCCGGGAAGAAGTGCTCGGCCACCTCGGTCCCGATCACGATCACCCTGCTCCCGTACGAGACCTCCTGCGACGTGAAGGTGCGCCCGGCGGTGAGCTTGTATCCCTTGATGTCGAAATACGACGCCTCGGCGCCCACGGCTTGCACCTGCCGGGGACGGGCGAAGGGCGTGGTCGCGTAGGCGAACGTCATGTTCTCGACCGACGCGTGCACGCCGCCGGGGAGGACCGGGCGCACGAGGTCGACGTCGGACTTGTAGATCAGCGGGCGCCGCTGGTATTCGCGCCACTGCGCGTCGCTGACGTTGCCGAAATTGGCGTTGGGGCGGCGTCGCAGCGTGAAGGAGTTCACGCCGAGCATCTTCCCGGCGAAGTCCTCCTCCATGTACTTGCTCATTCCCTCCACGATGCTGACCACCGCGATGAGGAACATCACGCCGATCATCACCCCGAGCAGGGTGAAGAAGCTCTTCAGCTTCTGCACCCGGATCTGCGCGAACGCCAGCCGGATGGCTTCGAGGAATGGCACGTGCGCTACGAGATGCCCATCGACTGCTTGAAGGCCGAACGACGGTCGTCGGACGCGATCACGCCGTCACGGAGCACCACCACGCGGCGCGCGTGGGCGGCGATGTCGGGCTCGTGCGTCACCATGATGACCGTCTGCCCCGAGTCGGCGAGGCTCTCGAACACCCGCATGATCTCCTCGGAAGTCTGCGAGTCCAGGTTCCCCGTCGGCTCGTCGGCCAGCAGGATCGACGGGTTGTTCACCAGCGCCCGGGCGATGGCCACGCGCTGCCGCTGGCCGCCGGACAGCTCGTTGGGCCGGTGATGCATGCGGTGATCGAGTTGCACCTGCTCGAGCGCCAGCTTGGCGCGGCGCTTCCGCTCGTCCGACGACATGCCGGCGTACACCAGCGGCAGCTCGACGTTGTGCAGCGCCGTGGCCCGCGGCAGGAGGTTGAACGTCTGGAAGACGAACCCGATCTCCTTGTTGCGCACGCGGGCCAGCTCGTCGTCGCTCATCTTCGAGACGAGCGTCCCGTTGAGCCAGTACTCGCCCGCCGTCGGCGTGTCGAGACAGCCGATCAGGTTCATCAGCGTCGACTTGCCCGACCCCGACGGGCCCATGATCGCCACGTACTCGTTGCGGCGAATGGCCAGGTCGACGCCGCGCAGCGCGCGGACGATTTCCCCCCCCATGTCGTACTCGCGCTTGAGCCCGCGCGTCACGATGACCCAGTCCTTGCCGGGGGTCGCACCGGGGGCCTGGACCACCGCCTCGCGCTCGGCGGTGGTGCTCAGCGAGTGCTCCCCGGTGGCGCTCAGGATGGCGTCCGCATGCTTGTCGCTCACGACTTGGCTCCCGTCTCGGTCTTCTTGTCGGCCTTCGGTTCCTTCACCAGCGCTCCATCCTTCAACTCGCGAATCGCCTGATAGGTGCCACCGACGATGCGCTCCCCGTCCTTCACCCCGGAGACGACCTCGAAGTACTTGTCGCCGGCGATCCCGACCTTGACGGGGCGGAAGGTGACCTTGTTGTCGGTGCCGACCACGAAGACCCCCTCCACGTCCCGCTTCCCGACCTCCTTCTGCCTGGGCTGCCCGGGAATCCCGGCCGTGTCGGCGCCGATCGCCTCGTTCTCCCGCACGGTGAGGGCGATGATCGGGATCGTGAGGACCGCGTCGCGCGTGTCGGTCACGATCTTCGCGGTCGCCGAGAAGTCCGGACGCGTCTCGGCCGGGGGATTCATGAGCTGGATGGTGACCTCGTAGTCGATCGCCTGCTCCGTCGTGGAGGTCGACGCCGACTTGACCGAGCTGTTCGAGATCTCGACCACCTTGCCGACGAACGTCGTGTCGGGGAAGGCGTCGATCTGGATCACCGCCGAGTCGCCCAGCGAGATGCGCGCGACGTCGGTCTCGTCGACCTTGACCTTCGTCTCGAAGACCGAGAGGTCGGCGATGGTGAGGAGCGTGGCCGCGTCCTTGTTGAACGTCCCGGGGACCGCGGTCTCGCCCTGCTCGACGGCCAGGCGCGTGATCTTCCCCGACATGGGCGCGAGGATGGTCGTGCGGGCCAGGTTGCTCCGCGCCTCGCGCAGGGAGGCGGCCGACTGGTCGGCGTTCTGCGTGGCCGCCTCGAACAACGCCGTGTTCACCTCGACGGCGGTCTTCAGCTGCTCCAGCGACTCCTCCGAGATGAGCGCCGCGTTCGACTTCTTGATCTCCAGCGAGCGTTCGTAGTTGCGTTGCGCCTGGAGCAGGTTGGCCCGGGCCTGGGCGGCCGATGCCTTCGCCGACGCCAGCGCCGCCTCGGAACGCTGCACCGCGGCCTGGTACTGCGCCGGATCGATCTCGAGGAGGAACTGCCCCTTCTTGACGATCTCCCCCTCCTTGACCGCAAGGCGCACGATGCGCCCGCTGATGTCGGCCGCCACGTCCACCTTCGTGACCGGTTGCACCTGGCCGCTGGCGGTCACCGAGGCGACGAGGTCGCGCTTCTGCACCGACTCGATGCGGACTTCGGTGGCCTTGTCGCCGCCGCGGGCGCGCGCCGCGACCACGCCGACCACGGCGGCAACGGCCACGATGCCCAGGCCCCACTTCATGCGCTTGCTCATTGCGTTCGTCCTCGGTTATCGCAGGGGACGGCCCACCGCCGCCTCGAGCGCGGCGAAAGCCTTGTGAAAATCGTAGATGGCGTTGATGCGTTCCGTCTCGGCGCGCTCGTAGTCACCGCGCGCCTGTGTCACGTCCACGAAGGTGTTGGCGCCCACGCGGAAGCGCTCCTGCGCGAGGGCCAGCGCCTCGCGCGCCGCCACCGCGTTCTGTTCCTGCAGGCGCACCGTCTGGTACGCCGTCACCAGGTTGCGGTATGCCGACGTCACGTCGGCGGTGAGCTTCAGCTCCTGCTCGCGCACGCGGTAGCGCGCGTCGTTCCGCGACGCCGTCGCCTCCTGGATCCGCTGCTCGCGGGTGAAGCCGTCGAAGATCGGGAGCGACAGCTGCGCCGAGAGCTGCAACGGCGAGCGCGTCATCTTGAAGGGAAACTGGGCATTGGCGTCGCGCATGGCCGACGCCTGCGCGTCGGTGAAGGCGATCGCCGAACACTGCTGCAGGATGCTCGGGAGTCCTGCCCCGACGCGCAGGGAGTCCTGCGTCAGGCACGACCGCTGCTGGGCCAGCGTCGCGGCCCGCATGTCGGAGATGCTCCCGTCGATGTTGCGGAGCTGCTGCGAGAAGCCGCTGACCCCGGAGCTGAGCGACAGCGACGGGAAGTAGGCCGAGCGGGCGCTCGCCACGCCGACCTCGCTGGCGCGCTCGCGCGAACGCAGCGCCCCCAGGGAGGGATTGCCGGTGCGGGCCTGCTGCAGCAGCGACTCGAGCTGCAACGTCGGCTCGCGGATCGTGAACTCGCTGGACAGCGTCACCCCCGCCGGCTGCTCCACCCCGAGCTGCTGGAAGAGGCGCAGCTTCTCCACCTCGACGGCGTTGCGCTCGCGGAGCACGGCCACCTGCTGCTGCCCCACCGCCACCTCGGCGCGGCGGACGTCGAGCGTCGTGGCCGCCCCCACCTGCTGCCGCGCGCGGGCCAGCTCCAGCTGCGCCTGCGTGGAGCGGAGGAGCGTGTCCTGCAGCGAGGCGCGCGCCTGCGCCTGGAGGACGTTGAGGTACTGCGTGATCACGTTGGCGCGGAGCGTGGCCTCGGCACTCGTCATGTCCGACTCGGCGGCGTCGAGGTTGGCCCGCTGCTGCTTGCGCGCCATCAGCGAGGCGGCGCTGATGGCAAGGTCCACCCCGAGGTCGGCGCTCGACGAGAGCACGTCCGACGTGGAACCGAACGCCTGCCCGGCGAAGAACTGCTGGCGCCCCTCGCGGTAGCTCGACCCGAACGACGTCCGCACCGAGGGGAGGAGCTGGCCGGTGGCCGTGCGCAGCGCGGCGGCGGCTCGGGTACGGTTCGACCCCGATTGCAGGTACTGCGGATTGTTGCGAACCGCCAGCCGGATGGCCTCGTCGAGCGTGAGCACTGGGCCGCTCGTCGGGGCCTGCGCCGGCACGGCGGGCGCGGTGGCAAGTACGAGCAGCGTGCAGATCAGTCGTCGCATGGAATGCCGGGTGCCTGAGGTTGGAAAGTCTGCTGGGTGTACGATCCCGGGAGGAGCAGGGTTTCACTTGTCCGGAAAAAGGCACAACGCCCCGCGTGAAGACGGGGCGTTGCCGTGTCGTCCTGGCCGGGCGCCTCCCGAGCCTCCCCGACTCGGGACCCCCTACGGCGCGGGTGGGTCGTCCCGCAGGGCGACGATGTTGCGCGAGGGGATCGCGACCTTCAGCACCCGCCCCTTCCCGTCGATCCAGACGTCGCGCGTCGCCCCCGACGCCTCGGTGAGCACCAGGTGGCGCGCCTCGAGCTCCTTCGTCCCGATCGTGACGCGCTCGTTCCCGGCCGACGTCAGGCGCATGACCAGCTGCGCGTTCCGGCGTGGGACGACCACCGCCACGCTCGTCTGCGGAGCGTGCCGGGCCGCGAAGTAGTACTGGTGAAAGACGTCGTCGTCGAGGATGATCGCCCCGTCGGTGACGATGTATTCCTTGGCCGATTCGCCGCGGGCGTTGTTGATCCTGGCGCTCACGCGCCCGCGCATGATCTTCCCGCTCCACCGCTCGGAGCCCGTCGTGGTCCCACGGCTCTCGACCTGGTAGTCCGAAGGGGCGCCCATGGAATCGGAGCGCAGGGCGGGGATCAACCGCCGGTCGCCGAACACCACCGTCGCGCGAGCCACGTACTCCAGCGCCCCCGTCCCGGTGGGTGTCCCCTCGATACGGAATTCCTCACGCCCCGCGCGCTGGCCGTTCACGGAAATCGTGAAGCTGCCCTGATCGATGATCTGGGCGCTCTGCGCCGCGACGGTCTGGGCCGCGACCGCGAGTCCGACCGCGACTCCGGCGGCGAGTGCGGTGGCACGTGCGGTGGCACGTGCGGTGGCACGTGCGGTGGCACTTGCGGCGGCACGTGCGGCGGCGAGTCCGAGCAGTCTATGTCTCATGCGATGAAAGATAGTACCCTGAACCGGTAGACCCGTTCAGGCACCTCCTCGGTCACTCCCCACTGGCCGCGAGAGGACTGTCATCCTGGCAGGGGCCTCACTCCGCCGGGGGAGGGGTCAAGAGGATACGTTCGCGAATCCTGGACCATATTCGCGTGTAGATCGCGGCACCGGTTTCCGCACTGGCCACCGAAGGGCGCCCTATCGACCCCGCACTGGCCGCCGGGACCTTCAGCGACGTTCGGCGGTATCGCCGGAGTGCCTCCGGAGTGATCATATAATCCTGCGCCAGGTCCATGCGAACGAGATGGGGGGCGAGGTGCAGCAGGAGCGACGTGTCCACCTCATCGCCGTGCAACGGACCGATGCCACTTACCGTCAGGTCAGAGAGATCGATCGCCAGGATGTCCACGACCCGCACGCGCGCTCCCTTCGTGATCACCGTGGACAGCGCCTCCTGATGCCCCTCATAGCCGTGGGCGGTCAGGAAGATGAACTCGCGCACCCCGCCCGCCTCCCAATCGTCGGTGAGATCGTTCAGGGCGCGCAGGAGCGACTTCCGGCGCAGGGTCGCGTTGCCCGGGACCACCCGCTCGTGCTGGGTGTTGACCCCGTACTCCACCGTGGGCGCGCGCAGGACCTGCATCTCCGCCGACAGCTCGTCGGCGAGCGCCTCGACGATCAGCGTGTCGCACCCCATCGGCAGGTGAGGGCCGTGCTGCTCGCAGGTTCCCACCGGGATGATGAGGCGCGGGTCACGCGCGAGGACGGCTGCAACGTCGCCCGGGCGCAACTCCTTCAATCGCAGGGGGGCAGGGGCGCGGTCGGCGATGGGATCGGGCATGACAGGGTCGTCGAGTAATCGGTTCACCCTCGGGTGGCTCGCCTCGGCGTCCGGGGCGATCGTCCTCGGCGCGCTCTGGCTGCGCACGTGGGGCGAACCATATCTCATCGGCGCCACGGGAGCCATCGCCGTCGCGGTGCTCCTGTCCATGCGCGGGCGTCGCCGCATCGTGGCCTGGGCGGCGACCCTCGCGCTGGCCTGGTTCTCGGCCGAGGGGTGGATCGCGGCTGGCGCGTTTCGTTCAATCGCACGCGACTGGGCGTCGTACGAGCAGGGCCGGGCCGAGCGCGCCGAGCGTGCCTTCGCGGCGGTCCTCGACGAGGACTTCGGGCGTCTGCGCGCCGCGGCAGGGCGAGCGCTCGAGATCCCGGCCGACGCGCAGGAACGGTTCCCGGCGCTCGAGGACCTGCTCCCCTCGCCTTCGCTGGGGGAGGTGTCGGCGGTCGTGTTCGACGGGCCGCGGGCCACCACCTGGATGGGGCCGGTACGCGTCGCGGTGGAACCGCTGGTGGACTCGACGGGGGTGGCGTGGTCGGAGTTCTACACCGTTGCCTTCGCGTCGGCAGCGCGGGGCGAGCGTCGGGCGGTCGTGATGCGCGTGCTGTCGGCGTCGCCGCCGGCGGACCGCCTGGCGCGGAGCCTTGGCGCCGTCGTCGCGGAGCGCGAGGGGATCGCCGGCTTCGACCTGGCCCCCGGGAGGGTGGAGGGGTTCACGCGCATGGCGCCGCACGCCGTACCGGAGCTCTGGGCGCGCAGCGCCCCCTTGGGAGCCGGTCCGGCGCGGCTGCAAGTGGAGGAGCGCGCGCGGCTGCGTGGTGCCGTGGCGTTGGGGGTGGCCCTCCTTGCGGCGTTGGCCGTGGCCTGGCGCCGGCCGGCGCCGCTGTGGTGGCGCTTCGCCACGTTAGGGGTCGGCGTCGCGCTCGTCTGGATCATGCCGCTGTCGGCGCTGTCGAACCGCGCCGCCGTCTTCGATCCGTCGTTCTTCTATGCCGCGCGCGGGGCTCCCTTCACGGCCAGCGTCGGTGCCCTGGCGATCACCGCGGCGATCGCCGTGCTCGCCGTGCTGGGGCGGCGGCGGGTGCGCGCCAGGCGATGGGGGCGCGCGGCCGCGCCGGTGGCGGCCGTCGTCCTGCTCGCGGTCGCCCCCTTCCTCCTGCGCGACCTGTCGCGGGGCATCGCGCCGCCGTCCCGCGGGATTCCGGCGACGCTGTGGGTGGCGTGGGAGGTGTCGCTCTTCCTGGCGGCCACCGCGTTGCTGCTGGCGGCGGGGGAGGCGGGACGTGTCGCGATGCGGGGGCGTTCGCGGCTCCCGGCCGTGCTGGCGCCGGCCCTGGCCGCGCTCGCCGCGCTGGCCGCCCAGCCGCTGTGGGAGCCGCCCGGGCGCTGGCCGTCGTGGTACCCCCTGATCTGGATCGTGGCGATGGGGGCGCTGGCGTTCGCCAGGCGCACGCGGTGGTTCGTCCTCCAGGCGTCGTTCGTCGCCGCCTGTGGCGCCGCGACCCTGGCGTGGGGGGAGGTCGCGCGTGCGCGCCTGGCCCTGGCCGAGGGCGACGTGCGCGGGCTTGGCACGCCCGATGGGGAGACGCAGCGCCTCCTGGAGCGCTTCGCCGACGACCTGGCGCGCGCCCCGGCCCCGCGGACCCGCGTCGACCTGTTGCGCCTGTACGTCGCCTCCGATCTCGCGGCGTCGGGGAATCCGATGGAGCTGGCGACGTGGCGCGCCGATTCCATCACGCCGGAGGCGGAGCTGGTGGTCGCCGACTTCGAGCGGCGTCCCGAGGGAGAGCGCGCGGTGGTCGCGGAGGCCGCCGCGGCGGGGCGTGCCCTGGTGCGGGAGGCGCCGTCGGCGCAGGGGGTGCAATTGCTCCTGGCGGCCCCGCTCGATTCCGGGCGCGTGGTGACCGTGGTCGTGTCGCCGCGGACGCGACTCATCGGCGACGCCCCGTTCGCCGCGCTGCTCGGCCTGGAGGTCCCGTCGCTGGTCGAGCCCCCGTACCGGCTCGCCGTAACCTCGCTGGCGCGCGACGCCGGGATCGGCGCCGCGCCGCGGTGGGTGCGCATCGGTGACGAGCTGCACGGTGACTGGCGGATCGCGGGGGGGCGCGGCGACATGCGGGCCCACGCCGAGGTCGAGCTCCGCTCGCTCGACGCGCTCGTGCAGCGCGGGGCGCTGCTGGTGCTCATCGACCTGGCCGTCGTCGCCCTCCTCTGGACCCTGGCCGCAGCCGCCGACGGCGCCCTGTGGCGGTGGGCGCGCGTGCGGGTCCGGCGCTGGCGCGCGAGCTATCGCACGCGCCTCTCGGTGGCCCTCTTCGGGGCCTTCGTCCTCCCGGCGGCCGCCTTCACCACCTGGACGTACCGCCGGCTGCAAGACGAGGATCGGCTGTCGCGCGAGCTCCTCGTCAGCGAGACGCTCCGGGCGGTGGCGGCCACCAGCGACGTGGGCCGGCTGGCGGAGGAGGGGCGCCGGCTCGACACGCCGCTCTTCCTGTACGCGGGGGGGCGCCTGGCGCGCTCGAGCGACGAGCTGTACGACGCCCTCGTCCCGCTGGGGCGCTACCTCGACCCGGTCGCGGCGCAGGGCGTCGCGTTAGGCGAGGAGATGGCGGCGAACCGGCGGATCTCGGTGGGGGGCGTGACGACGCTGGTGGGGTATCGGGTGCTGATGGACGCCAGGAGCGAGCGCCTCATCCTCGCGGCCCCCGCCAGGCGAAGCGAGCTCACCCTCGAGCGGCAGCGCAACGATCTCGGCGTGCTGGTCGCCTTCGCCACGGCCCTCGGCGCGCTCGCGGCGCTCTGGCTCAGCGGGCTCGTGGCACGGGGGTTCGCGGCCCCCATCGGCGCGCTCCGCGCCGCCGCCCTCGACGTCGCCGGGGGGCGCAGCTCCCTGCCGTCGCTCGGCTCGCTCCCCCCGTACGAATTCCGCCCGGTGTACACCGCGTTCCGGCAGATGGCCACCGACCTCGGTGCCTCGCGCACGGCGCTGGAGGAGGCGCAGCGTCGCACCGAGACCGTGCTCCGCAACGTGGCGAGCGGTGTCATTGCCTGCGACCTCGACGGGACCGTGACCCTGGCCAACGCGCAGGCCGACCGCATCGTCGGTCGCGCGGTGGCGCCGGGCGACACGCTCGAGCGTCTCGGGGTTCCGGCGCTCCATGCACACCTGACGTCCTTCGCGCGCGACACCTCGCAAGGCGAGGACCACGCCTTCGACCTCGAGCACCGCGGGCGCCAGGTGCGGGCCCGCCTGACGCGACTGGCGAGCGGCGGGGGCGGCGTGGTCCTCACCCTCGACGACGTCACCGACGTGGCGCGGGCGCAGCGCGTCTTCGCGTGGGGTGAGATGGCCCGCCAGGTCGCCCACGAGATCAAGAACCCGCTCACCCCCATTCGACTCGGCGTGCAGCACCTGCGCCGCGCACACGCCGACCGCCGCGACGATTTCGATGCGATCCTCGAGCGCAACGTGTCGCGCATCCTGGACGAGATCGATCGCTTGGACGAGATCGCGCGCTCCTTCTCCAAGTTCGGGACGGCGCCGGGCGAGCGTGACGCGGGCGAGCGGGTCGACGTCGCCGCCGTGGTCCGCGACGTCGTCGCGCTCGAGCGGATGGGCGACTCGGGGGTGGAATGGATCGTCGAGGCGGAAGGCGATGACCTGCCCGCCATCTCGCGCCCCGACGAACTGCGGGAGGTCCTCCTCAACCTTCTCGAGAATGCGCGCCACGCCAACGCCACCCGGGTGGTCGTGCGCGGACGGCGCGAGGGGGAGCGGGTGACCGTCGAGGTGGAGGACAACGGCGACGGGATCGACCCCGATGTCCTCCCGCGCGTCTTCGAGCCGCATTTCTCGACCAGGACCAGCGGCAGCGGGCTGGGCCTGGCCATCTCCCGGCGGCTCGTGGACTCGTGGGGCGGGACGATCCAGCTCGTCCCGGCCGCGCCGCAGGGAACAATCGTGCGAGTGACGCTGGTTCCGGCGCCCGTCTCGTAACAGCTTTCCCGCATGTCTTCGACCCCTTTCGACGGAGTACGGGCGGTGCGACCGCCGTCGCCGGCGTCCGACGTCCCGAACCGCGTCGCGTACGAGCTCCCGGCGCACCTGCGCAGCTGGGAGCTCCCCCAGGAATGGGCGTGGGGGAGCGAGGGGGTCTTCATGGAGTATCGCCACTACCAGGAAGTGCGCGACGCGCTGGGGCGATCGCTGTCGCTGGTCAGCGCCCCCGACCCGTCGCACATCGGCTGGCTCGCGCTCGAGGCGCGCTACCTCGCGCACCGCAATCACCCCGCGATCCCGACGACGTACCATTACTGGGCGCCGCATTCCCAGAGCAAGCGCGGCCCGGGCTACCTGCGGCGCTGGATCTCCGCGGAGACCATCGGCGCGCGCGTGCGCCGCATGGGTCCCGAGGACATCCCGGCGGTGATGCGCATGATCCGCGCGATCGGCTCCACGGTGGCGTACCTCCACGACTCGGGACAGACGCACGGGGGCCTCGCCCCCGAAGTGGTGTGGGCGGCGCCGTCGGGGCGCTACTGGCTGCTGGGATGGCAGTGGGCGCTTCCGAAGCACGAGGTGCCGGAGGGGCACATCCCGGATCGTCGCTGGACGCCGATGGCGCCCGAGTGGGGGGAGGGGGAGTGGTCCCCCACGCTCGCCTCGGATCAGTGGCAGCTGGCGGCCACCTGCTTCATGGCGCTGACCGGCGAGCTCCCCCGCGGCACGGAGGTCCCCCCGGTGCGCCTCCTGCGCCCGGAGACGCCACAGGCGCTGGCCCACATCCTGGACCATGCCCTTGCCCCCGACCCGGCGTCGCGGCACCGCTCCGTGTCGTCGATGCTGCGCGCGCTGGAGCGGGTGAGCGGGGCGCGCTCCATGTTCGTCAGTGCCCCGGCGATCCCGAGCGCCCTGAGCGATGAGGGGCGGCTCCGCTGGGCGGTGGGCGATGACTACGAGATCCTCGGCTTCCTCGGGAAGGGGACGTTCGGGAGCGTGTGGCGGGCGCGTGACCTGTCGTTGGAGCGTGAGGTCGCGCTCAAGATGTTGCACCCGGCGGTGGCGCAGGATGAGGAGGCGGTGGCGCGCTTTCGTCGCGAGGCGCGGCTCGCGGCGATGCTGGCGCATCCGGCCATCATCCCGATCTACGACTGGGACGCGCGCGGCGAGGTCTCGTGGTACACCATGGAGCTGGCCGAGGGGGGCTCGGTGGCCGACCTGGTGGCCCGCGCCGGCGCGCGCCCCTTCGACGAGGTGGCACCGCAGGTCGACGCGATCCTCGATGCGCTGACCGCGGCGCACGGCAACGGGATCATGCATCGCGACCTCAAGCCGGAGAACATCCTGATCGACCGCTACCGGCGCTGGCGCATCACCGACTTCGGGATCGCGCGCGGCGAGGACGAGCAGGCCGGGGCCACCGGGACGCCGGCCTTTGCCGCCCCCGAACAGCTCCTGAGCGAGGCCCAGGGGCCGGCGGTCGACTGTTTCGGTGTGGCGGCCATCCTGTATTTCGTCCTCACCGGCACGCCGCCGTTCGACGCGCGCGATGCCCAGTCGCTCCTGGCCCAGCAGCTCGGCGGGCGATTCGACGACAGCGCGCTCCCGCCACCGGTGGTCCCGTTCATCCGTCGTGGGCTCTCGCCCGACCCGGCGACCCGGTTCGCCGATGCCGGCGAGATGCGCCGCGCCTGGCGCGAGGTCATGGAGGCGATGGAGCAGGAGGCGCGCCGGAGCGAGTCGTGGTGGGGGCGGGTGCTGGGGTGAACGCGGACCGCCCCGCGCGCGGCGGGGCGGTCGGGCGCCACCAGCGGC
>MEDZ01000040.1 GCA_001724275.1 Gemmatimonadetes bacterium SCN 70-22 | reverse complement strand
GTCATGAAGGCGTGCGCGTCACCCGTGGTCCCGCCATGGGCGGTGACGACGAGCTCGTGCAGCCCCGGGACCAGGAGGGTCACCGGGACGAGGGTGAGGAACATCGACAGGGCGATGAGGACGCGAGTGCGCATGGGGAGGAAAGCTGGCATGACCCGCGAGCGCTCCGCAACGCAACGCGGGAGGTGTGCCGCATCCCGCGCCAGCGGCGTAGCTTCGTTGGTGGCGCCACGTCGTCCCGCACGGCGCGCGCGCGGGTATCACCGAAGCTACGAAGCGTCGAAGCCAGGCCGGCCACGTCCGGCATCGTTCCCGATTCCGCCCGATTTCCCCGCCCACCATGTCGACCCCTCCCCTCCTCCGCACGGCGACGCTCCTTGCCGGCATTGCCGCGGGCACCCTGCTCCTCGCCCCCGCCGTGGTCCGGGAGGCCGGGGCGCAGGGGGTGCGCCGCCCCGCCGGCGCGCGCGGCGTGGCGCCCCGGACGGACGCGTCGGCGCCCATCCCATCCGACCCGGCGGTGCGCGCCGGCCGCCTGCCTAACGGGATGCGCTACTACCTGCGGCGGAACGCGCGCCCGGCGCAGCGCGTCGAGTTGCGCCTGGTGGTCAACGCCGGGTCGGTGCTGGAGGATGACGACCAGCGCGGCCTCGCCCACTTCACCGAGCACATGCTCTTCAACGGGACGCGGCGCTTCCGCAAGAACGACATCGTCTCGTACCTGGAGTCGATCGGCGTGAAGTTCGGCGCCGACCTCAACGCCTACACCGGCTTCGACGAGACCGTCTACATCCTCCCGGTCCCCACCGACAAGCCCGGCCTCCTGGAGAAGTCCTTCGACATCCTCGAGGACTGGGCGCACGGCGCCCTCTTCGACTCCACCGAGGTCGTGAACGAGCGAGGCGTCGTGCTGGAGGAGTGGCGCAGCGGGCTCGGGGCCGACACCCGCATTCGCGACAAGCAGTTTCCGGTGATCTTTCGGGGGTCGAAGTACGCCGAGCGCCTCCCGATCGGCCTCCCCGAGGTGATCCGCAACGCCACGCCAGGGCCGCTGAAGCGCTTCTATCGTGACTGGTACCGGCCGGACAACATGGCGGTGGTGGCCGTGGGCGACGTCGACCCGGCGCGGCTGGAGCGACTCGTGCGCCAGCACTTCGGCCGCCTCGCCGGGCCGGCCCGCGAGCGCCCCCGCCCCACCATTGCCGTCCCGCCTAACGACTCCGCGCTCGTCACCATCGCCACCGATCCCGAGGAGCAGGCCGGATCGGTCACGGTCCTCTACAAGCACCCGCCCGCCCTGGTGCGCACCGTGGACGACTACCGGCGATCCCTGGTCGGGCAGCTCTACAACTACATGCTGAACCAGCGCCTGGCCGAGATCGCGCGTCGCCCCGACGCGCCGTTCGCCTTTGCCGGCTCCGCCTTCGGGAGCTTCGTCCGCGCCACCGACGTCTACCAGCTGCAGGCCTCGGCCAAGGTGGGGGGGATCGTCCCCGCCCTCGAGGCGATCCTGCGCGAGGCGCGGCGGGTGGACCAGCACGGTTTCCTCCCGGCGGAGCTGCAGCGCGCCACGACCGCGGTCCTCCGCTCCTACGAGCGGGCCTTCGCCGAGCGTGAGAAGACCGAGTCGGCCAGCTACGTGGAGGAGTACGTCGGCACCTTCCTCACCGGCGAGCCCTCGCCCGGCATCGAGTGGGAGTACCGGCAGGTGCAGCGGCTGCTCCCGACGGTGACCGTGGACGAGGTCAATGCCCTCGGGCGCCGCTGGATCACCGATCGCAACCGGGTGGTCGCCATCTCGGCCCCCGCCCGCGACAGCGCCACCGTCCCCGACGAGCCGGCGGTGCTCGCGGCCTTCCGCGACGCCGACAGCGCAACCGTCACTCCGTACACCGAGGTCGTCTCCGACGCTCCCCTCGTTGCCGATGTCCCGCCCCCGGGGCGCGTCGTCGCCGAGAGCACCGTCGCCGACCTCGGCGTCACGCAGTGGACCCTGTCGAATGGGGTGCGCGTGATCATGAAGCCCACCGACTTCAAGGCAGACGAGGTGATGATGCGCGGCTGGAGCCCGGGCGGGTCGAGCCTGGTCAGCGATGCCGACTACGCCTCGGCGGTGCTCGCCACCACCGTGGTGGAGCGCGGCGGGCTCGGCGCATTCAACGCCACCGAGCTGTCCAAGAAGCTGGTGGGGAAGCAGGCGCGGGCCAACGCGTACATCGACGCGTTGAGCCAGGGGATCGCCGGCGGCGGCTCGACCAAGGATCTCGAGACGCTCTTCCAGCTCACCTACCTTCGCTTTGCCGCGCCACGGCGTGACTCCGGCGCCTTCGCCGCGTTCAAGGCGCAGGTGACCCCGTTCCTCGCCAATCGCTCCAATTCACCCGAGGCGGTCTTCGCCGACAGCGTGCTGGTCACGATGGCCCAGGGGCACCCGCGCGCGCGGCCCTTCACCCAGGCGCTCCTCGACCAGGCCGACCTGGACCGCGCGTACGACATCTATCGCGACCGCTTCGGCGACGCGAGCGACTTCACCTTCGTCTTCGTGGGGAGCTTCACCCCCCAGCAGCTGCGCCCCCTGGCGGAGCAGTGGCTCGCCACCCTCCCCTCGACGCACCGGCGGGAGGGGTGGCGCGACGTCGGGATCCGTCCGCCGTCCGGGGTCATCGACAAGGTCGTGCACAAGGGAGTCGAGCCCAAGGCGTCGACGCTCGTGATCTATCATGGCGCGACGACGTTCTCGCCCGAGACGCGCTATGCGCTGCGGGCCCTGTCCGACTACCTCGAGATGCGCCTGCTGGAGAACCTGCGCGAGGCGTTAGGCGGGACGTACTCGGTGAGTGTCGGGGGCCAGGCCACCCGCCTCCCGCACCCGGAATACTCCGTGACGATCCAGTTCGGCTCGGCCCCCGGCCGCGCCGACTCGCTGTTCCGGAGCATCGTCGCCGTCATCGATTCCACGAAGGCCGGGCACATCGCGGAGGGGGACGTCCAGAAGGTGCGCGAGCAGCAGCAGCGCACGCTCGAGGTGGACCGGCGCGAGAACGGCTACTGGCTGGCGAACATCGCCGCGCGCCTGGAGAACGAGGAGGATCCCCGGGGGCTGCTGCGGTACGAGGCCTTCATCCGGGGACTGACCGCCGCGCAGTTGCAGGCGGCGGCGCGCCAATTCCTGGATCCCGCCAGCTACGCGCGCTTCGTCCTCCTCCCCGAGTCGCCCACGCCGTAACACCGCCGCCGAAGCTGCGCGGGGCGCCTCGCGCGGGACGCGCCACCCCTCTGGCGGCGGGGGGGCCGGGCGTGTCAGGATATACCCGACCCGGCTCCAGCCACCCCCCGACGACAGTATGGGTGCGTGGGCGAGAGATTGGCGGGCACGTCGGCGGTCCGCATGATACCACTATATGCGGACGCGGTTATGTATTTCCCCAACACCCCGCCCTCTTCCAGGTGCAGCGCATGAGCGAATCCCGGAGCGCCCCTGCCGGACCGGCCGCCGCGGCCGCCAGGCTCGAGTCGTTCAGCTACGATGACGCCATCGTACGCAAGTTCCTGTTCGCGACGATCCTGTGGGGCTTCGTCGGGATGCTCATCGGCCTCATCGTCGCCATCCAGCTGGCGTATCCCGAGTGGAACGTCGCCCCGTGGCTCACGTTCGGGCGGTTGCGTCCGCTGCACACGAACGCCGTGATCTTCGCCTTCGCCGGCAACGCGATCTTCACCGGCGTCTACTACTCCACGCAACGGCTGCTCAAGGCGCGGATGTACTCCGACGGGTTGAGCGCCGCGCACTTCTGGGGGTGGCAGCTGATCATCGTCGCGGCCGCCATCACCCTGCCGCTCGGCTTCACGCAGGCCAAGGAGTACGCCGAGCTCGAGTGGCCCATCGACATCGCGATCGCGGTCGTCTGGGTCATTTTCGCCGTCAACTTCGTGGGGACGATGCTCAAGCGCCGGGAGCGCCACCTGTACGTGGCGATCTGGTTCTACCTGGGCTCGATCATCACCGTCGCCCTCCTGCACATCTTCAACAACCTCTCGGTCCCGGCGGGACTCTTCAAGAGCTACAGCCTGTACCCGGGCGTGCAGGATGCGCTGATGCAGTGGTGGTACGGCCACAACGCCGTGGCCTTCTTCCTCACCACGCCGTTCCTCGGGCTGATGTACTACTTCATGCCCAAGGCGGCCGAGGGGCCGGTGTTCAGCTACCGGCTGTCGATCCTGCACTTCTGGACCCTGGTCTTCATGTACATCTGGGCCGGGCCCCACCACCTGCACTACACCGCCCTTCCCGAGTGGGCCTCCACGTTAGGCATGGTCTTCTCGGTCATGCTCTGGGCGCCGAGCTGGGGCGGCATGATCAACGGCCTCCTTACGTTGCGCGGCGGGTGGCACAAGGTCGCCGACGATCCGATCCTCAAGTTCCTCGTCATCGCCCTCACCGGCTACGGGATGTCGACCTTCGAGGGGCCGATGCTCTCCGTGAAGGCGGTCAACTCGCTGTCGCACTACACCGACTGGACCATCGCCCACGTGCACTCCGGGGCCCTCACCTGGAACGGCTTCCTGACGTTCGGGATGATCTACTGGCTCGCCCCGCGCCTGTTCCAGACGGAGCTGTACAGCAAGAAGCTGATGAACACCCACTTCTGGATCGGGACCGTCGGCATCGTGCTGTACCTCGTCTCGATCTACTCCGCCGGCGTCACGCAGGGGCTGATGTGGCGCGCCTTCGACGAGACCGGGCGCCTGCAGTACCCCGACTTCGTCGAGACCGTCGCCCGGCTGATCCCGATGTATTGGGTGCGCGTGGTGGGCGGGACGCTCTACCTGACGGGCGTCATCATCTTCGCCTACAACGTCCTCAAGACGTGGGCCAGGCGCCCGGCGGCCTACGCCGTCCCGGTCATCCAGGCCCCCGCGCTGGCCAAGGCGTACACACCCGAACCGCTGCGCCCCGGGGTGGACGTCCCGGCCACGGCCTGGGGGCGCTTCGTCAACCTCACCTTCCACCGGTCGTGGGAGCGCGCCCCGATCCTCTTTACCGTCCTCACGACGGTGGCGGTCGTGGTCGCCTCGCTCTTCGAGATCCTCCCGACCTTCCTCATCAAGAGCAACGTCCCGACCATCGCCTCGGTCAAGCCGTACACGCCGCTCGAGCTCGCGGGGCGCGACATCTACATTCGCGAGGGGTGCGTCAACTGCCACTCGCAGATGATCCGCCCCCTGCGCTTCGAGACCGAACGCTACGGCGAGTATTCCAAGCCCGGCGAGTCGGTGTACGAGCATCCGTTCCTGTGGGGGTCGCGCCGCATCGGTCCCGACCTGGCCCGTGAGGGCGGGATGAAGAGCAACCTCTGGCACCTGCGCCACTTCCAGAATCCGCGCGAAGTCAACGCCAAGTCCATCATGCCGGCGTACTCGCACGTCATCACCGACGACCTCGACTTCGCCTCGATCCAGCGTCGGGTCGACGCCATGGCGATGCTGGGCGTGCCCTACGGTGACGCCGTCAACGCGGCCCCCGAGATGGCGCGCGCCCAGGCCAGGACGATCGCGGCCGACCTGGCCGCGACCGGTGGCGGCGACGGGTTCGAGACGAAGGAAGTGACCGCCCTCATCGCGTACATGCAGCGCCTGGGCAAGGACATCCAGGGGACCGGGGCCGTCGCCACCAAGCCTGTCACCGGAGCGTCGGCACCCACCGGCGGGCAACCATGAGCCTCACCGAGCTGATGAGCGGGGCCAATCTCGATGGCTACGCCCAGGTCTCGCTCATCCTCTTCCTCTTCGCCTTCGTGCTCATCGTGTGGCGCATCTTCTCGCCGCGCAACAAGGCGAGGTACGACAAGGCGTCCCGGATGCCGCTGGACGACGAGACCCCCCAGGAGCCGCGCGAGCGCGGAAAGTGACCATGGCCGACCATTCGACCGAATCGCACCTCATCGAGCACACCTACGACGGGATCCAGGAGTACGACAATCCGCTCCCGCGGTGGTGGGTCTACCTGTTCTGGGCCACGATCGTCTTCGCCATCCTCTACGCCTTCAACGTCGTCCCGGGAATCGGGGTGGGTAAGGGACGGATCGCCAACTACGAGGCCGACATGGCCGCGTGGCGCGCCGCGCACCCGCAGGACGCGGGCGGGGCGACGCCCGAGCAGCTGGCGGCCCTCGTCGCCGACCCGGCGGCGATCGCCACGGGGAAGCAGGTCTTCGCCACGAACTGCGCGTCGTGCCACCGTCCCGACGGCGGGGGGATGATCGGCCCCAACCTCACCGACGACTTCTGGATTCACGGCGGCACGCTTCCCGATATCCGGAAAACCATCGCCGACGGCGTCCTGGCCAAGGGGATGCCAAACTGGGGAAAGCTCCTCAAGCCCGACCAGGTGAACGCGGTCACCGCATACGTCGCGTCGCTCAAGGGGAGCAACCCGCCCAACCCGAAGGCCCCTGAGGGACAGCCGGTTTCGCAGTGAGCAGCCCAGCCCTCGCGCCCAAGGCGCAAGGTCGGGTCCTCCCGACCATGAACGAGGACGGATCGCGGCGCTGGATCCGTCCCAAGCCATCCGACGGCCAGTGGCTGACGCGTCGCCGCGTGGTGGCGTATGCGCTGATGGTCGTCTACCTCGCCCTCCCGCACATCGACATCAACGGCAAGCCGGCCATGCTGCTGGATGCCGTGCGCCGCGAGTTCACCCTCTTCGGCTACACCTTCCTTGCGACCGACACCCTGCTGTTCATGCTCCTGCTCGGGGTCCTCGTCCTCGCGATCTTCACCTTCACCGCCCTCTTCGGGCGCGTCTGGTGCGGATGGGGGTGCCCCCAGACGGTGTGGATGGAGTTCGTCTTCCGCCCCATCGAGCGCCTGGTCGAGGGCGGGCGCATGGGCTCCATCAAGATCGATCGCTCGGGGAGTCACCTCAACCCGCGCCGCATCCTCAAGAACGTCATCTACTTCGCCATCGCGCTCGTCCTGGCCCATACCTTCCTCGCCTATTTCGTCGGCGTGGACCAGCTGAAGGTCTGGGTCACGCAGTCACCGGTGGACCACCCGTCGTCGTTCGCCGTGATGGCGGTGACGACGATCCTCGTCTTTCTCGACTTCGCCTACTTCCGCGAGCAGACGTGCACCATCGCCTGTCCGTACGGGCGCTGGCAGTCGGTGCTGCTCGACCGGAGCTCGCTCGTCGTGGCGTATGACTTCGGGCGCGGCGAGCCGCGCATGAAGGGGACGAAGAACCGGCAGGCGAGCGCCGGCGATTGCATCGACTGCAATGCGTGCGTCGCCACCTGTCCCACCGGCATCGACATCCGCGACGGCCTCCAGATGGAGTGCATCCACTGCACCCAGTGCGCCGACGCCTGCGACGCCATCATGACGTCGATCGGGAAGCCGACTGGGCTCATTCGCTACACGTCGCGCGAGATCCTCGAGGGCGAGAAGCCGCACCTCCTCCGGCCGCGCACGATCATTTACCCGGCCGTCTTTGCCCTCGTCCTCGGCGCCTTCGTCTGGCAGCTCGGCACCAAGGCCACCGCCGACATCACCCTGCTCCGTTCCATCGACCGCCCCTTCACCGAGGAGGCCGACGGCCGCATCGCCAACCAGGTGCGGCTGCGCATCGCGAACCGGAGCGGCAAGGACCAGCGCTACCGGATCGAGGTCGTCGGCGCGGAGGAGGGACAGGTCGTGATTCCGGTGAACCCCTTCCCGGTCGCCGAGGGGCGCACGGAGACGACCTCGTTCTTCGTGCTTCTCTCGCGTGATGCCTTCGCCGCTGGCGACCGGATCATCACCGTCAGGGTGAGCGATGGCGACGACTTCACCGGCGACTTCCCCTATCGACTCCTCGGCCCTCGCGCCGGCGCCCGGAACGGCGAGCGGCACGAGTCGCCGGCGCACGAGGGCGACGACTCCTCGCACAAGGACGAACGATGAAGCGTGGCATGCAGTGGCCCATCGGCATCGCCGTCATCCTCGCGATCACGGTCATTGGCAACGTCTGGCTCGCCGTGCTCGTCAGCCGGGACGAGGCGTTCGCGGTCGAGCCGGATTATTACCAGAAGGCGGTGCACTTCGACGACGAGCTGGCGCTGCGCGCCGAGAGCGCGCGCCTGGGGTGGCGCGTGGTGCCGCAGCTGCAACTGGGGACGCCGTCGCGCGCGGGCTCGCTCACGGCCACCGTGACCGACGCGTCCGGCGCCCCGCTGACCGGCGCCAGGGTCGAAGTCCTGGCCATGCACAATGCCCGCGCGTCGCACCAGTTGACCGCCAGGCTGTCCGAGTCGGGGAACGGCTCGTATTCGGCCCCGCTCGATGCCCAGCGCCCGGGGGAGTGGGAGCTGCGCTTCACCGTGACGCGCGGAGGCGATCGCTTCGCGGTGCGAGAGCGCGTCGACGCCCCGCCGCCGCACTCCGACTGACGTCATGTCGCTGGCGCTGTCGCTCGGGATCCTCACGGCCTCGCTCCTGGGAAGCCTGCATTGTGCCGGGATGTGCGGCGGGTTCGTGTGCTTCTATGCGACCGGCGCCGACGGGCGCGCCGGGGGAACCGCGTCGCACGCGGCCTACAACCTGGGGCGCCTCGTGTCGTACCTGTCGCTGGGGCTCGTGGCGGGGATCGTGGGACAGGGGCTCGATCGTGCCGGGGCCCTGGTCGGCGTCTCGCGCGCCGCGGCGGTGGTCGCCGGCGCGCTGATGATCGCCTGGGGCGGGTCCATCCTCCTGGCGTCGCGCGGCGTCCGCGTCCCCCGCCTCGAGGGACTCCCGCTCGCTCGCAACCCGTTAGGCGCGCTGCTCGGGCGCGTGCGGGAGCGCTCGCCCGAGGTGCGCGCGGCCGCGACCGGCCTCCTCACCACCCTCCTTCCGTGCGGCTGGCTCTACGCCTTCGTGCTGGCCGCCGCCGGGACGGGGAGCGTGGGCGCCTCGCTGGCCACCATGGCACTCTTCTGGGTCGGGACGCTCCCGGTGATGCTCGGCGTCGGCTACAGCGCGCAGCGACTGACCGGTGCATTCCGGGCGCGGCTCCCGCTGGTCACCGCCGCTGCCGTGGTGGTGATGGGCGTCCTCTCCATCACCGGGCGCATGCGCATCGACCCCGACCGGCTCGCGGCCCGCGCCCGCCAGATGCAATCGGCCGGCCCCCCGGCCCCGGCGCATGGCCGGCGTCATTAGCCCCCCGACCGGCACCGGCCCCGCCGCCCGCGCCCGCACGGACGTCCTCGTGGACGACGCCGGGGCGTCGCGCGCCGACGTCGCGTGCGCGCACTGCGGGCTTCCCGTCCCCGACGGGTTCGTCGACCCGGGCGCCCCCGCGCAGTTCTGCTGCGGCGGCTGCCGCACCGCCCATGCGATCCTGCACCAGCATGGGCTCGACCAGTACTACGGCTTCGCCGACCGCCGCGCCTCGCCCGTCCGCGCGTCGGGGCGTACGTACGAGGAGTTCGACCACGAGGCGTTCCACGCGCTCTACGTGACGACGACGCCCGAGGGGCTGTCGCGGGTCGAGCTGTTCCTCGAGGGGGTGCACTGCGCGTCGTGCGTCTGGCTGGTGGAGCGCGTCCCGCTCCTCCTCCCCGGCGTGGCGCGCGCCGAGCTCAACATCGGCCGCTCGCTGGCCGCGATCGAATGGGACCCGGGGAGCGTCGCCCTCTCGCAGGTGGCGCGCTCGCTCGAATCGCTCGGCTATCCCCCGCACCCCTATCTCGGGGTGCGGCGCGACGAAGTGCGGCGCAAGGAAGATCGCGCCGCGCTCATCCGGATCGGGGTGGCCGGCGCCATCGCCATCAACGTCATGCTGGCGGCGGTCGCGATGTACAGCGGATGGCTCGCCGACGGGCTCGAGGCGCCGTACGAGCGCTTCTTCCGTTGGGTCTCGCTCGCCCTCACGATCCCCGCCATCATCGGTCCCGGGCGCGTCTTCTTCGCCGGCGCGTGGGCGGCGCTCCGCGCCCGCGCGTTGCACCTGGACCTCCCGATTGCCATCGCGCTGGGCGCAGGCTTCGTGCGCGGCGCCGTCAACACCCTGACCGACACGGGCCCCATCTACTTCGATGGGGTCACGGTCCTCGTCTTCCTCCTGCTGGTGGGGCGGTACCTCCAGCAGCGGGGGCAGCGCGCCGCCACCGACGCATCGGAGCTCCTGTACTCGCTCACGCCGCGCGGCGCGCGCGTCGTGGACGGCGACGGCAACGCGCGCGAGCTCCCCGCCGCCGCGCTCCTTCCCGGGATGATCCTGGAGGTCCGCGCCGGCGACACGATTGCGGCTGACGGCGAGGTGACCGAGGGGCGGTCGGCGGTCGACCTCTCGCTCCTCACCGGCGAGTCGCGCCCCGTCACGGTGGAGAGCGGGGCCACCGTGTACGCCGGGACGCTCAACGTCTCCTCCCCCATCCGCGTGCGCATCGAGCGGGCGGGCGAGGAGTCCCGCGTCGCCCGCCTCCTGCGCCAGGTCGAGGAGAGCACCCGGCGGCGCGCCCCGGTGGTGATCCTCGCCAACCGCCTCGCCGGGTGGTTCGTGGGCGTCGTCCTGGTCCTCGCCGTCGTGACCTACGTGGTCGGCGCCCGTGTCGACCCGTCGACCGCGCTCGACAACGCCATCGCGCTCCTCGTCGTCACCTGCCCCTGCGCGCTGGCGATGGCGACGCCGCTCGCCGTCACCGTCGCCGCCGGCCGCGCCGCCCGGCGCGGGATCTTCATCAAGGGTGGCGATGCCATCGAGGCCCTCTCGCACCCGGGCACCTTGATCCTCGACAAGACCGGGACCGTCACCGAGGCGCGCGTCTCCCTCGTGCGCTGGGAAGGTCCCGAGTGGGTCAAGCCGCTGGTCCTCGCGCTCGAGCAGGAATCGACGCACCCGATCGCCGAGGGATTCCGCCGGGCCCTGGCCCCCGGCGCCGAAGTGCGTGACCTCGCCCCGCCGGCATCGCCCATCGTCGAGGAGTCGACGCACGTCGCCGGGGGGGGGATCATGGGGCGCGTGGCGGGACGCCACCTGATCGTAGGCTCTCCGTCGTTTGTCAACCGGCGCGCCATCACCGCGGACGACGCCGCAGACGACGCCGGGCACGACGCCGGGGACGACGCCGGGGGCGGCGATGTCATCGACGACACGCTCACCCCCGTCTGGATCGCCGTCGACGGTCGGCTGGTGGCGCGGGCCGGCATGGGCGACCCCGTTCGCCCCGACGCCGCGAGCAGCATTCGCGCATTGCGCGAGGCCGGCTGGACGGTCCGCCTCCTGTCCGGCGACGCCGAGCCCGTGGTGCGCGCCGTCGGGGAGACGCTCGGGATTGCCGCTGCGGACTGCCGCGGACACGCCACGCCCGAGGAAAAGCTGCAGGTGGTCGAGGCGCTCGTCGCCGCCCGCGAGCGCGTGGTGATGGTCGGGGACGGCGTGAACGATGCCGCGGCCATTGCCGCCGCCACGGTCGGCATCGGCGTCCACGGCGGGGCAGAGGCCTCGCTCGCCACCGCCGACGTCTTCCTGACGACGCCGGGGCTGGCACCGCTCGTGGAGCTCGTGCACGGTGCCAGCCACACCATGCGCGTCATCCGGCGCAACATCGCCTTCTCGCTCGCCTACAACGTGGTCGGCGTGGCGCTCGCGGTAACGGGGACGATCAACCCGCTCGTCGCCGCGGTGATGATGCCCCTGAGCTCGCTGACGGTGGTGCTGGGCTCCTGGTACGGCCGCACCTTCGAGCGCCTCCCGGCGCGGCGCGAGGGGAGCGAGATTTCGGCATGAGCATCCTGTACCTCGTCCTCCCGCTCGCCCTCGTGATCGTCCTCGCGGCGGTGCTTGCCTTCATCTGGGCGGCACGTCGCGGGCAGTTCGATGACCTGGAGACGCCGGCGCTGCGGATGCTCCACGACGACGACGCCCCCCGCAAGGACAAGTCGAAGGCATAGCCGGCGCGGGCGCGGCGACGCGCGCTACCTCCCCTCGCTGGCCGCCGAGCGTTGCAGCTGCGCCGCCACGCGCTGCACCGCGTCGAGGACGCGCAGGAGGTTCCCGCTCCAGAGCTTCGCGATCTGCTCCTCCGTGTAGCCGCGGCGCACCAGCTCGAGCGTCACGTTGAAGGTCTCGGTCGCGTCGCTCCACCCCTCCACGCCGCCACCGCCGTCGAAGTCGGAGCTGATCCCCACGTGGTCGATCCCGATCAGCTTGACCGCGTAGTCGATGTGGTTCACGAAGTCCTTCACCGTGGCCCGTGGCGGCGGGGGGTACTTCCGGTTGAGCTCCGCCACCCGGCGCCGGAACTCGTCGCGTCGCTCGGCGCTCACCTGCGCGATGGCGCCAGGCCCGAGGCCCCCGGGACCGCCCCCGGCAAGGCCGAAGTCGGCGCGCAGGGCGACGATGGCCTGCACCCGCTCCGGCGAGTCGGGCGGGCGCACCTTCACGTAGCCGTCGAAGGCCACCAGCTGCGCCACGCCGCCGTTCTTCGCCAGCGCCTTGAGCTGCTCGTCGTCCAGGTTGCGGCTGTGGTCGGCCAGCGCCCGCACGCCCGAGTGCGAGGCAATGATCGGCGCTTTCGTCAGCTGCAGGGTCCGCATCATCGACTGCTTCGACGGGTGCGAGATGTCGAGCATGATCCCGACGCGGTTCGCCTCGGCAACCACCCGCTCGCCCAGCGGTGACAGGCCGTTCCACTGCCACTGGCCGTCGCGCTCCCCCGTGTTGGAGTCCGAGAGCTGCGAGTGGCCGTTGTGCGCCAGCGACAGGTAGCGCGCGCCAAGGTCGTGGAACTGCTTCACGCGCGTAAGGTCCGTCCCGATCGGGTAGCCGTTCTCCACACCGATCAGGATCGCCCGCTTCCCCTGGGCGGCGATGCGTCGCACGTCGGCGCCAGTGAGGGCGAGCGCCGCCCGGTCCGGCGCGATGGAGTCCACGAGGCGGTGGATGGCGCGGAACTTCTCCATCGCCTGCGCATAGGCGCGGTCGTACCCTTCGGGGGTGAGCTGCGTCCCCTGTCCCACGTAGACGATGAGGAAGGCCGCGTCGAGCCCCCCCTCCTCCATCTTGGGGAGGTTCACCTGCGTGTTGAGGCGATCCCTGTAGTTGGGTGCCCCCAGCTGGAAGTTGCCGGGGTTGATGTCGACGTGCGTATCGAGGGTGATGACGCGCTCGTGGATCGCCCGCGCCTTGGCGACGAGGTCACCCTCGCCGAGGGGGTAAGGGGTCTGCGCGGTGGCGCAGGCCGAGGCGGCGAGGGCGAACAGGGCACCCCAGGCTGGGCCGCGGGAGGCGCGGGGCCCCCCCCCTGACCACAACATCGCCATGCCCCCCCGCCTCCGCCGCACCGTTTCCCCGCCGGTCGTACCGGTTCGTTGCATCGGCATCGCTCAGCTCACCCCTCCACTCCCGAACGGGTCCTCGAGGCTCGGGCTCTGCGGCGTGAACATCTCGGCGCCGTCTTCGGTCACCACCCAGTCGTCCTCGAGGCGCACCCCGAACTCGCCCGGGATGTAGATCCCCGGCTCGTCGCTGAACGTCATCCCTACCGCCAGCGGCAACGTGTTCCCCTTCACCAGATAGGGCCACTCGTGGCCGTCCATCCCCAGCCCGTGCCCCACGCGATGCGTGAAGTACTTGTAGCCCGGGCCGTACCCGCCGTCCTCGATCACCTTCCGCGCGGCGGCGTCGATGTCCCCGCACGCCACGCCAGGGCGCGCCGCCTTCAGCGCCGCCGCCTGCGCCTGGTGCTCGAGCTCGAACACCTGCTTCATCTTGTCGGTCGCCTTCCCCAGCACGAAGGTCCGCGAGAGGTCCGAGGAGTACCCTTCCACCTTGCACCCGCCGTCGATCAGGAGGATCGATCCCTCGCGCACCACCTGCGGGGTGATGGAACCGTGGGGGAGCGCGGAGTACTCGCCGACCTGCACCCCCGCCCCACCGCTGAAGCCCAGCTGCTGGTGTGCCTGCGAGACGAGGCGCGCGAAGTCGCCCTGCGTCATCCCCTCCTTGAGCGACTTGTACGCCGCCTCGTACGCCTTGAGCGTGACCGCCGAGGCGAGCTTCATGAGCTCCAGCTCGTGCGCGTCCTTCGTCATCCGGCACCCGGCGGTGATCGGCGTCCCGCTCGTGAGCCGCAACTGCGGCGCCGCCAGGGCCACGTTGTCGCTGAAGACGAACTTCACCGTCTCCTCGACGCCCAGGCGCCCCCCCACGATGCCGCGCTTCCGCAGCCCGTCCGCGACCAGCTTCGAGGGCGACTCGTCCTCCTCCCACGTCATCACGTCCGTCCCCGTCCCCAGCGGGCCAAGCTTGACCTGCTCGATCGTGCGCTCCTCCTCGAACTTCGGCGTCACCACGAACGGCGTCCCCTTCACCGGGACGATCACCGCCGTCAGCCGCTCGCTGTTCCCCCAGCTCATCCCCGTGAAGTAGACCATCGACGTCCCGCCCGTCAGCATCAGGGCATCGACCTTCTGCTCGGCCATGAGGCGGCGGGCCTTCTCCAGCCGCGCGCGACGCTCGTCGACCGTGATCGGCTTCGCCTGGTCCTTCATCGAGGTCAGGGCGGCGATCGCCGGCGGCAGCGCCCCGCCGCTCCCCTGGCCGCCCCCCGGCGCGTCGTCCCCCTTGGCGTCGCCGCGCGTCGCGCATGCCGTCCCGGCCAACGCCAGCGACGAGGTGGTGAGGAACTTCCGGCGGGAGAACATGCGGGCGGCCTCCTTTCGTTAGGCGAGTGTCCGGCGCGCCCCCACGGCGCGGCGGGACCTGAAACTGTGCCCGGGGCGCCCTGGCGTCGAGGGCATCCCGACGGGCAGCGCTCCTGGCACGTCCCCAGAACGCACCCCCCCGCCCCGACGTTGCGCCACGCCCGTCTCCCGTCTCCCGGCCCTGTTACATTCCCCGCTCCTCGTGTCCGCCTCCATGCATCCACCCGACTGGTCCGCGCGCGGCGTCTCCGCGTCCGACGCCATCTCCCTCGTCACCAGCGGCATGCGTGCCTTCGTGCACGGCGCCGCCGCCACGCCGCTCCCCCTCCTGCAGGCCCTGGCCCAGCGTGGCGACCTGGAAGGCGTCCGCCTGTATCACATGCACACCGAGGGTGAGGCCCCGTGGACGGCTCCCGGCGTCGCCGAACGCCTGCGCTCCGTCTGCCTCTTCTGCGGCCCGGCGCTGCGCGAGCCGGTCAACGACGGGCGCGCCGACTTCGTCCCCGTCTTCCTGTCCGACATCCCGTCGCTCTTCCTCAACGGCGTCATCCCGCTCGACGTCGCCATCGTCCAGCTCTCCCCGCCGGACCGGCACGGCTACTGCTCGTTAGGAACGTCGGTGGACTGCGCCCGCGCCGCCGTCGACAGCGCGCGCTTCGTGATCGCCGAGATCAACGACCGCATGCCGCGCACCCACGGCAACACGGCCATTCCCTTCGAGCGCATCGACGCCTTCCATCACTCCGATCGCCCTCTCCCGGAGCACCTCCCCAGCCGGGAGACCGAGGCGGAAGCGCGCATCGGGGAGATCGTCGCCGGGCTGGTCGAGCACCGCGCCACCCTCCAGATGGGGATCGGCGCCATCCCCGACGCCGTCCTCGCCCGCCTGCACGACAAGCGCGACCTCGGCATTCACACCGAGATGTTCTCCGACCGCATCGTCGATCTCATCGAGTCCGGGGCCGTCAGCAACCGCTTCAAGCAGGTGCACCCGGGGCGCGTCGTGACCTCGTTCGTGAACGGGAGTCGTCGTCTCTACGACTTCGTCGACGACAACCCCCTGGTCGAGTTCCACGGCTGCGACCGCACCAACGACACCGCGCTGATCGCGCGAAACCCCAAGGTGACGGCCATCAACTCGGCCATCCAGGTCGACCTCACCGGCCAGGTCTGCGCCGACTCCATCGGCCCGCGCATCTACTCGGGCATCGGCGGACAGATGGACTTCGTGCGTGGCGCCGCCCGCTCCCGCGGCGGCAAGCCGATCATCGCCCTCCCCTCCACCGCCGCCGGCGGCACCGTGTCACGCATCGTCGCGCAGCTCTCACCGGGCGCCGGCGTCGTCACCACCCGTGGCCATGTCCACTGGGTCGTCACCGAGTACGGCGCCGTGAACCTCCACGCCATGTCGCTGCGCGAACGGGCCGAGGCGCTGGTCTCCATCGCCCACCCCGATTTCCGCCACGAGCTGCGACGCGACCTCGGCCGCATCAGGAACTGAGACGGAGAAGACGAGCGAGCGTCCCCGCCCCCTCGTCTTCCCGTCTTCCCGTCTTCTCGTCTTCTCGTCTTCTAGTAACTCGTGTACAACAGCCGGTCCGGCGACCCGCGCCCGGCATTCCCCACCACCTTGGCCGTCGCGTTGGCGACGAGCGCGCTGGCGACCGCGGCCGGCGAGGCCCCGGGGTTCGACTGCAGGTACAGCGCCGCGACCCCCGCCACGTGCGGCGTCGCCATCGACGTCCCGCTGATCGTGTTGGTGGCCGTGTTGCTGCTGTACCAGGACGACGTGATGCTCGACCCCGGCGCGAAGAGGTCGAGGCACTTCCCGTAGTTGGAGTACGAGGCGCGGGCGTCGCTGCTCGTCGTTGCCCCCACCGTGATGGCCGACGGGACGCGCGCCGGCGAGAACTTGCACGCGTCGCGGTTGGAGTTCCCGGCCGCGATCGCGTACGTCACGCCCGACGCGATGGAGTTGGCCACCGCGTTGTCGAGCGCCGTCGAGGCGCCGCCGCCCAGGCTCATGTTCGCCACCGACGCCGCGCCATGATGCGACGTGACCCAGTCCACGCCGGCGATCACACCCGAGGTGGTGCCGCTCCCCGAGCAGTTCAGGACCCGCACCGCCACCAGCGACACGCCCTTGGCGACACCGTAGGTCGCGCCGCCGACCGTCCCGGCCACGTGCGTCCCATGCCCGTTGCAGTCGTCGGCCGAGCCGCCGTCCACCGCATCGTAGCCCGACGCCGCGCGCCCCCCGAACTCGTTATGCGAGAAGCGGATCCCGGTGTCGATGATGTACGCCTGTACGCCCGACCCCGTGTTGGCATAGGAGTACGAACCCGACAGCGGCAACGCCCGCTGGTCGATCCGGTCGATCCCCCAGGTGGCGGGGCTCTGCGTGGCCGAGATGGTCATCACCTGGTCCTGCTCCACGTACGCCACGCGCGGGTCGCGCGCCAGGCGCGCCGCCTCGGCCTCGCTCACCCGCGCCGCGAATCCCTTGAGCGCCGCCCCGTACTCGTAGCGGATCACGGCCCGCGACACCCCCATCGCCACCGCGACGTCGGACGCCCGTCCCAGCCCGGGGACGTCCCGCAGGACCACGATGTACGCCCCCGGAACCGCTTGCCCCGCGGCCCCCGCCTCCCCCGTCGCGAGCATCGGGGCCTCGCCGGTCTGCATCAGCACCTCGGGCGACACGGTCGGCGCCGACGTCGGATCGGCGCACGCCGCCGCGACCAGGAGAACCGCACTGCCAAGTGCAATTCGCTTCATGTCCACTCCTCCGGCCTTCCAGGCCGCAGATCGAGGGAGAACCGAGCGCCCCAACCGCACGCCTCGGGGCATCGCCCCTGGGACGAACCGCGCGCGCGCCACGATAGGCGGTCCGGGAATTCCCGGCAAGGGCGGTGGATCACAGTCGCGGGACACCGGCACTGATTTCCTGCCGCCCTCCATTTCCGCCCTCACTCCCCACAAGAACGAAGAAGACGAGGGGGGAGCCCCTCGTCTTCTCGTCTTCTCGTCTTCTGCCCCTACGGCATCGACACCACCGGCAGCTTCGAGATCCCCCGCTCCTTCTTCTGCTTCTCCACCATCTTGGCCACGTCGTCGAGGAGCTTCTTCGCGTCGTAGACGATCCCATCCTTGATGGTCCACTTCACGCCCCCCACACGCTCCATCTGCCCCGTCTTGTCATTGAGGCGCAGGTGGCCGGTCCCGTACAGCACCTTGAAGTTGGCGATGGGGTTCTCCCCCACGATCGCGAGGTCCGCCAGCATCCCGGGGCGCACCAGCCCGATCTCGATCGGCTTCCCGTTCGCCTTGTTCAGCTCCTGCGCCGCATGCAACGTGGCGCCGCGAATCACCTCCAGCGGATGGAACCCCGCCTCCTGGAAGTTCTCGAGCTCCTCGACATAGCTGAAGCCGTACGTGTTGTAGATGAAGCCGGCATCGGTCGACGGCGTCACCCGCCCGCCCATGTTCTTGTAGTCGTTGATGAACTCCATCCACACGTTGTAGAAGCGGCGCCAGGCCACCTCGTCCCACGTGGTCCAGTCGAAGAAGTAGGCCCCGTGGTTCGCCCGGTTCGGCGTGTAGAAGTCCCACAGCGACGGCAGCGTGTACTTCTCGTGCCACTCCGCCGTGCGGCGGTACATCAGGTTCCGCCCCGACATGTACGTCGTCATCGTCGGGTCCAGCGTCGCATCGTACTTCTTGAGCGTGTCGAGGAAGGCCCACCACTTCTCGCTCTTGGGCTTCACCAGCGACCACTGGCGCGCCACCTGCCCGAATCGCCACTGCTCGTCCGAGTAGTTGTAGTCGGCGGGGTACGGCTGGATCTGCGTCCCCTCGTACATCGACTCGAAGATGCCGTAGTAGTGCGTCACCGCTCCGAGGCCGAGGCGCACCGCCTGCATCGCGTTCATGTTGGGGACCCCCGTCTGCTGCAAGTGCGCGGTGGAGCCGAGGCCGAGCTTCTTGGACTCGTCCATGAGCGCCGCCATGATCTCCGGCTCGTGCGCCCCGACCTTGAGCCCGTCGATCCCCTGCGCCTTGGCCCAGCGCACCCACTCGCGCGCCTTCTCCGGCGTCGTGATCTGCCCGCCGGTCCACCCCTTCCCGCTCCCCGGGCGCTGGTAGTTCACCAGGCGCGGGGCCGTGATCTCGTTGGAGGCCGAACGCTTCGCCTCACCAATGGACCACTCGAAGCCGCCAAACGGGACCCCGCGAACCGTCGTGATCCCGTGCGCGAGCCAGAGCTTGTAGCAATACTCGGCCTCGGGCGCCTTCGGCTTGCCGCACGTGTGGACATGGAGGTCGATCAACCCCGGAAGGACGTACATCCCCGTCGCGTCGATCTCCCGTGCCGGCCCCTTGGGGCGTCGATCCGGGTTGATCGGAAGTCCGGGGTAGCCGACGTCGGCCACCTGCACGATGCGGTTCTTCTCGATCACGATGTCCACCGGCCCACGCGGCGGCCCCCCTTGGCCGTCGATGAGAGTCGCACCGCGGATGATGAGGCGATCGAACGGCCCCTCGCCCTCGGCCCGCCTGGGCGCCGGGTCGGCGTCCTGCGCCACGAGCGGCGCCCCGTACGCCGCCAGCAGCATCGCGCCCGCTACCGCCACCACTGCACGCGTCAACCGTGATGTCATCTCTCTTGGCTCCGGATCGGGTTGGTGTCGTCACCGCGCGCACGGCCCTTCGGTCTCAGCCCGCCGCACGTGCGTTGTGCGTTGAACGGCCCAGCCACGCCAATGGTTGAAGCCGCCAACGAGGTGGCGCGCAATCGGGGCGCTTGCGGGGTATCCAGTCGCGACGCCGGATCCCGGCTCAACTCGGCGAGCCGTTAGATTGACGTCCACTCATCGAACTTCTCCACGGAGCCATTCATGCGCCTTGCCATCACGCGCCTTGCCGTCACTTTCGCCCTCGTCGCCGTCACCACCTCGCCCGCACGCGCCCAGCAGCACCAACACGGAGGACAAAAGCAGGATTCCGCCGCCATGAAGCGGGACGCCATGAAGGGGGACGCCATGAAGGGGCACGACATGAAGGGGCACGCCGCCTCCGCCTGGAAGGAGATGGACGCCTTCCACGCGACGCTCGCCGCCACCTATCACCCGGCCGCGGACAAGGGCGACTTCGCCCCGCTCAAGGCCAAGGCAGCCGATCTCGCCGCCCAGGCCAGGACGTGGGCCGCCACCAGCGCCCCCGCGGCCTGCGCCAAGGACGACACCAAGGCCACGGTCGACGCCCTCGCCGCCGCCTCAGCCGCCCTCGCGGATTCCGCCCGCAAGGGTGCCCCGGACAGCGAGCTCAAGGCGGCGATCACCGCCATCCATGAGAAGTTCGAGTCGGTCGAGCACGCCTGCATGCCGATGAAGCACTAGCGCTGGATCGCCATCGCGAAGCAGTGCTTGTGCCCGATCGTCCACTCGTCGGCCGACACCTTGTCGTACCGCCGCTTCTTCTCCGGATACTTCTCGATATCCTGGAAGTGAAAGCCGCAACGCTCGAAGAGGGAATCCGAAAAGGATACGGCGAAGATTTCCGGGTACCCCCGCTTGGCCGCCAGCTCCACCGCCGCCATGATCAGCTGCGCTCCGAGCCCTTTCCGCTGCTGTGCCGTATCGACAGCCAGCGAGACGATCTCGGCCAGCGACGGCGAGTACTCGTCGATGCAGACACAGCCGACGATTCGCCCGTCGTCGTCGCGTACCACGCGGTAGTCGTCGATGTGCGCTTCGACGAACGACGGCGAGCGCGGAAGGGTCAGCCCTTCGGGGGCGTACCGATTGTTGAGCTCGGCGAGGGCCGCGACGTCGTACTCGCGGGCGGGGGCAATGGGACGCATGCCCTGATTCTACCGGGCGGGCGCCTCCCCGCGCAACGCCCCGACCCAGCTCGGCCACCGCGCCACGAATCTCGGACGCCACATCAAGAATCACAGCCTAACACGATGACAAAATGCGTATTAGGCGCTTTCAGCTCGTCAGATTTCTCGCCCCCGTCGCTCGCTCTTCTGGCGCGGTACTCCCCTGCTGCGAACCAGCACCTCTCCCTCGTATCACATTTTCCACAGCGCGTACATTCGCCGCGCCTCAGGGATCGATCAGCACCCCGCGGTTGAGCCGCCACTGGGGATCGGCCCACCGCTTCACCCGCCTGAAGGCGTCGAGCACGGCCGGTGGATACTGGATCGCCATGAATCCCTTCTTGATCCTTCCGATCCCGTGTTCGGCGGAGACACATCCGCCGTGCGCCACGACCTCTCGCGCCAGGATGGCATAGCACTCCCTGGCGCGCGCCAGCTCCGCCTCGTCGCGCGGCAGGATATTCACGTGGAAGTGATTGTTTCCCACGTGTCCGAAAGCGGCGTAGTCGAGCCCCGCCCTGCCGATCACTTCCTGGTATCGGCGGTACACCCAGCCGAGCGCCTCGTCGGGGACCGCCATGTCGGTGGCGATCTTGTGCAGCCCGGGGTGCCGTTCGCGGCGCTGCGCAATGATTGCGTTGATCCGCTCGGGGACGGCGTGCCGGAAGGCCCGGATATCCCGCAGCGCACCCTCGGTTGCCCCCGCCAAGGACCGATCCGGGTCTCCCCCCGCCTGGCGCACCATTCGCTCGAGCCCCTCCGCGATCTCCCCGAGATCGTCTTCCGTCGCGAAGGCGATCTCGACGAAGATCGAACAGGCCGCTCCGCCCCCCTGCTGGAGGACCCTGTCCACCGCCGGCTTTCCGCTGTCACGCGCCAAGGCGTGGGAGCGCGCATCGAGGAACTCGATGGCCGTCACATCCAGCTCGCGCGCCGCACGGAGCGCCGAGACGAAGGCGAAACCTTCCTCGACCCGGTCGAAGAACTGCAGCGATCCCAGTCGCCCCGGTTCCGCGCGCACGAGCCTCACCGTCACTTCGCTCACCACGCCTAACGTTCCCTCCGCTCCGATCCAGAGGTCGATGGCGTCTCCACTCGGCGAAAAGCCGTATCCGATGGCGTTCTTCGTGGCCGGCTTGGGAATGGGCGCAATCTCCAACGCGCGAGCCCCTCCGTCGTCCTCGAGCCACAACACGCCACCCTCTCCCCGCTCCCGCCCGCGCGTCAGGTGAAGGGTCCGGCCGCTCGCGAGCTCGATCGTGAGCGCCTGGACCCACTCTCGCATCGCGCCGAAGCGATAGGTGCGCGCCCCGCCGGCGTTGGTGGACACCATCCCTCCCAGCGAGGCCGACGTCTCGGTCGGGTCAACCGGGAAGGCCAGCCCGGGGTGATGCGCGGCCAGGTGGGCATTGAGCTCCGCCAGCGAGGTCCCGGCGAGCACGGTGATGGTCGGCGGGTCGCCCTCGGCGTCGACTCGTACGACGCCCCGCAGCTCCGCGAGGGAGACGAGGTGGGCCCCATTCTCGGGTACCGCCCCCCCGGTCACCCCTGTGCGCGCCCCCGAGACCGCGACGCGGTTCCCCTCGTGTGCGTGCCAGGCGAGTACGGCGCGAAGCGCGCCGACGGTGCGCGGAACGGCGAGCGACCCGATCCCGCTCCCCCCGAGCTTCGATTCGTCGTGGAGGAAATCGGCGACCGACTCCGGATCGGGATGGAGGCGCACCTCGGCCGGGCGCTCACGCACCTCGCCGGCCAGGGCTTCACTGCGCAGTCGCGACCGGTCGCCCATCCGCGTCAGTACAGGATCCGCGTGCGGACGCTCATCGGGAGGGCCGCGATGCGCTGGTGCACCTCGTCGGAGAGCTCCCTGTTCACGTCCATCACCAGGTACCCGATCTCGCGGGTCGTGGCCAGCTGCTGCGCCTCGATGTTGGCCCCCACCTCGGACACGATGCGGTTCACCTCGGCCAGGGCGCCGGGAACGTTGCGGTGGATGTTCAGGATGCGGTGCGTGTTCGGGATCTCGGGAAGGTTCACGTTCGGGAAGTTCACCGCCCCCTCGGTCGAGCCGCGGTCGATGAAGCCGATGAACGAGTTGGCCACCTCGATCCCGATGTTCCGCTGGGCTTCCTCGGTATTGCCGCCGATGTGCGGGGTGAGGATCACGTTCGGGAAGTCGCTGAAGCCGACGTCGAACGGCGCGCTGGTCGGCGCCGGCTCGCTGGGAAAGACGTCGAGCGCCGCCCCCGCGAGGTGTCCGCGGCGCAGCGAGTCGCGCAGCGCGTCCACGTCCACGACGCTCCCGCGGGACAGGTTGAGGAGGTAGCTGCCGTGCTTCATCCGCTCCAGCTGCGCCGCGCCGATCATCCCCCGCGTGCGCGGTGTCTCGGGGACGTGTAGCGTCACGAAGTCCGACTCCTCGAGCACCACCTCGAGCGACGAGACCGGGCGATTCAGTCCCAGCGGGAGCTTCTTCTGGATGTCATGGAACAGGACGCGCATCCCGAACGCCTCGGCCAGGATGCCGAGTTGTTGCCCGATGTGCCCGTACCCCACGATGCCTAACGTACGGCCGCGCACCTCGTGCGCCCCGGCCAGCGACTTGTCCCACTCCCCGCGGTGCAGCTTGAGGTTCTTCTCTCCCACCCGGCGGGCCAGCGCCACGACGTGCCCCATGGTCAGCTCGGCCACGCTGCGCGTGGAGGCATGCGGCGCGTTGAACACCGGGACCCCGGCCCGAGCCGCGTCGGCGATGGAGACCTGGTCGGTCCCCACCGAGAAGCAGCCGATGGCGAGGAGCTTGCCGGCATGCTCGAGTTGGGGGGCACGGATCTTGGTGCGCGAGCGCACCCCGACCAGGTGCGACGTCGCCACGACCGAATCGAGCTCGTCTCCTTCGAGCGCGCGGGGGATCGACTCCACCGTGTACCCCGCCTCCACCAACGTCTCGCGGGCAGCGGGATGGATGTTCTCGAGCAGCGTGATGCGGATGCGCTCGCGCGGAAACGACGTCATCTGGGGCATGGGGAGCGGCCGTGGGGCAACGCGACACGGCCGGCGGGCACGCTGCGCCGCCGGCGGCATTGCCCAAATTAATCGCCCCGTCCATGCGCCCGCGCCGGAGATGCCCCGACGCACGGTAGCTCCCGCCGCCTTTGCCGACCGCCGCGCGTGGCGGGGCCACCCGCGCGCGCGCCCGCTACCAGATGTCGCCGACGGTGTACCCCTCGGGAAACGGGTCGGTGGGATCGAGACAGTAGGTGGCCATGCCGGTGATCCACGCCTGCCCCGCGATGGTGGGAACGACCGCGCGATACGGGCCCACTTGCACCTCCTCCACCAGGCGCCCGGTGAAGACCGTCCCGAGAATGCCGGCGTGGCGGAAATCCTGGTGCAGCCCGAGTTTCCCGCGCGCGTGGAGCGTGGCCATCTTGGCCGAGGTCCCCGTCCCGCACGGGGAGCGGTCGAGCGCGCCCGTCCACGTCGACGGGCGATCCCAGTCGAGCTGGCCCGTGGAGACGACGACGGCGTTCTGCCAGTCGGCATCGCCGGCGAGCGGCGGCCCCGACAGCTGGGCGATCGTGATCCCCTCGAAGCCGGGCTGCTCCGGGTGGACGACGGGGAGCTGCTCGCGCGCCGCCGCCTTGACCATCTCGCCGATACGCACCACGTCGCGCCCCTCGTCTGGCGTCAGCCGCAATCCGAACTGCCGGGCGTCGGCAATCACGTAGAACATCCCGCCATACGCCACGTCGACCGACACCGTCCCCAGCTGGGGGACCTCGACCGTGGCATCGAGGTGCGTGGCGAACGCCGGGACGTTGCGGAACGTCACCCGCGTGACCTTGCCGTTGGCGCAGTCGGCGCGCACGCGAATGAGCCCCGCCGGCGCCTCGAGCGTGAGCTCGGTGACGGGCTCGCGCATCGGGAGCATTCCCGTTTCCAGGAGGACCGTCACGACGCAGATGGTGTTGGTCCCCGACATCCCCGGGTACTCCACATGTTCCATGATGACGAACCCGGCGTCGGCCTCCGGGTGCGACGAGGGGAGGATCAGGTTGCAGTTGGCGGCCGGGTAGCCGCGCGGCTCGCGCAGCATGCGCAGGCGCAACGCGTCGCCGTGCGTGCGCAGCCACGTCATCTTGTCGAACATCGTGACGCCCGGGACGTCGACGACGCCCCCCGTGATGACGCGACCGTGCTCGCCGGCCGCGTGGGCGTCGACGGCGTGGATGAGACGTGAGATGTGCATGGGGCGGGAGTCGGGGGTCGGGAGACGGGAGACAGAAAACGGGAAATCGCGGGCGGACGACGGGGCGCGGGAGTGCGCTGGCGGGGGGCATGCCCCCGCCGCGGCACGGGGGGTCGCGCGCGCGACCGGCGCTCGGCGACGGATGCGCCCGCGCCGCCGCGCCTAACGTACCACCATGCGCGTGAACGGCGGGACGTATGCCTGCAGGGCCACCCAGGCCCCCACCAGGGCGGCCAGCGCCAGGCTGTGCCGGAAGACGAAGCGCAGGATCGTCCCCTCCTGGCCGTACCAGCGCGTCGCCGTGCTGGCCACCACGATGCTCTGGGCGTCGATCATCTTCCCCATCACCCCGCCTGACGAGTTGGCCGCCGCCATCAGCGTCGGGCTCACCCCCACCTGCTGCGCGGTCATCACCTGCAGGCTCCCGAACAGGACGTTCGACGACGTGTCCGACCCGGTCAACGCCACCCCCAGCCACCCGAGCATCGCCCCGAAGAACGGATACCACACCCCGGTCTTCGCGAAGGCGAGGCCGAGGATGGCGTCCATCCCCGAGTAGCGCGACACGAACCCCAGCGCGAGCATCGCCGCGATGGTCAGGAGCGATGCGCGCACCACCTTGATGGTCGCCAGGTACTCGCGCGCGAGCGCCTTCGGCGAGAATCCCATGAATAGTCCCGCCACGAGCGCCGCCACCAGGATCGCCGTCCCGGTCGCCGAGAGCCAGTTGAGGGTGAAGACCGCCGGCTCGGGCGTGGGCGCCGCCACCACCGGCGGCATGCGCTGCACCAGCAGGTGCAACCCCGGAACCGGGAACGCCGGCGCCGAGATCGCGTTCAGCACTCCCTTCACCGGCGGCAGCCCCCACGCAAAGACGAGCACCGAGAGGATGACCCACGGCCCCCACGCCCGGGCGCTCCCGACCCCCGCCCCGCCAGCCGCAACCGTCCCACCACGCGCAGGCGCCGACCGCACTCCCGTCCCCCGTCTCCCCTCTCCCGCCTCATCTCCCCCCCACCCGTCACTCGGCGCCCACACCTTCAGCAACGCCACCAACGCCCCCATGCTGCACACGCTGGCCACCACGTCCACCAGCCACGGTCCGTGCAGGTTCGAGACGAGAAACTGCGGGACGGCGAACGCCACCCCCGCCACCAGCAGCGCCGGCCAGATGGCGAACGTCCGGCGGACGCCCACGTAGGCCAGCGTCAGCCAGAACGGGACGATCAGGGAGAAGACCGGGAGCTGGCGCCCCACCATCGCGCTCAGGTCGAGGAGGTCCAGCCCCGTCACCCCCTGGAGCGCGACGATCGGCGTCCCGAGCGCGCCGAAGGCCACCGGTGCCGTGTTGGCAATCAGCGAGAGTCCGCTCGCCTGCAGCGGCGTGAAGCCGAGCCCGATGAGGAGGGCGCCGGTCACCGCCACCGGCGTCCCGAACCCGGCCGCCCCCTCGAAGAACGCGCCGAACGAAAAGGCGATCAGCACGAGTTGCAGCCGACGGTCGGTCGTGACCGCCCCGATGCTCCCCTGCAGCGCGGCGAAATACCCCGATTCACTCGTCAGGCGATACAGGAAGATCACGTTCAGCACGATCCACCCGATGGGGAAGAGCCCGTACAGCGCCCCGTGGCCGGCCGACGCGAGCGCCATCCCGGCCGGCATCCGCAGCGAGAGAATCGCGACCGCCACCGCCGTCCCCAACCCCGCCAGCGCCGCCCAGTGGGCGCGCACCTGCCGCATCGCCAGCAGCCCGAGCAGCACCACCAGCGGCAAAGCCGCCACCAGCGTCGAGACGACGGCCGAGTCGTGAGGCGAGTAGCTCTGGGGCCACGGCATGCGAGAAGACGAGAAGACGAGAAGACGAGAAGACGAGAAGACGAGAAGACGAGAAGACGAGAAGACGAGCGCGGGGCGAAGATGTGGGCAGGGGGAGGAAAAGACGAGGCCCCCGCGGGCGTACCCGCGGGGGCCGGTTGCGTGCTGCCGGTGCTGAGGGGCGATCGCCTCGTCAGGCGCTCGCGCGATAGGGCGAGTCCGAGTACGGCGAGTCGTCGTCCGCTTCGAGGCCGTACACGATGCGCGGACGCGCGCGCTCCCGGGTGGCCGTGGTGGGAGGGATCACGACCTCACCCGCCAGCGGGCGCACGATGTCGAGGATCCCGTCGCTCAGGTGCTGCCCGTACCGCGCCAGGTTCGTCGCCCGGGCGCGCTGGGCCAGCAGGTACATCAGGAACGGCTTGTCGGCCTTGGCCGTGTTGCAGCGCTTGCACGCCAGGACCAGGTTGTCGCGGCGGTCGTACGCCGTCTGCCCCTTGCGCGGGGTGACGTGGTCGAGCGTGATGTTCCGCGGGTTGGACTCGACTCCGCAATAGGCGCACGTGGGACCGTGCAGTGCCAGGAGCCAGCGTCGGGTTTCTGCGTATGCTTCCCGGCTGGTCGAAACGGAGGAGTGCTGTGGGATGTGGCTGTCCGGATTGCCCCGCCGCGGTCGGCGGCTCCGGCGCTTTACTGGATTTGTCATGTACACGTTCAATATACCGCTTTCTCCTTGAATCGGGAGGCACCTGCGATAAGACGAACCGCATGCCCCGGAGGTCAATCCCCCGCCCCCTCCACCCCTAACGCCTGGCGACGGTGTCGGCCGAGAAGAACCTCGCGTCGGCCCACCCTTCGACACCCGCCGAGCGCACCCTGCGCCACCCGGCGCGGATCTCCCCCAGCTGGACCGTGGTCCCCGGGGTCACGACGCCGGCCACCGCCGCATCCCGCGAGGGGTCGACGCGCACGTTCACCCACTCGATCGCCACCGCGCGCGACCACGGGCCGCTGTACCGGTCGCGAGTCACCGGCACGCCAGCCGGGGGCGTCCCCACAGGGGGCTGGGCCGCGCGGGCGGCGCCAGCGACAGCTCCAGCCGCACTGCCGGGAGCCACGGCAGCGGGCGCGCCCCCAGCCGCTGCGCCCCCACCGGCGGGAGGGACCGTCACCCCCCCTGCGATGCGCACCTTCAGCGATTCCTCCCTCCCCGCCCCCTCGTGGAGGGAGTCGTCCTCCTCTCCCCCGGCCGTATCGGCGCGTCCCACGGGAAGCGGCGATGGGGGCGTTTCGGCGGCCTCGGCGGCCTCGGTGGCAGCATCCGGGGCCATCGCCGCCGCCTCGCCCGCGCTTCGCGACGCCGTGTACACCCGGTATTGCCAGATCCCCAAGGCAATCACCACGAGCCCCGCCCCAATCGCCGCCCAGATCTTCCACGGGGAGACCGGGATGGCCGCAGGCTTGGTGCCGCACCACTTGCACCCACCGCGACTGCGCGGGTAGTAGGTGTCGCACTCGGGACAGTACGCCAACGGCACCGCGTCCCCCCGCGAGTCACGGAGGTCGAGCGGGTGGGTACATCGCGGGCATTGCGTCGCCGCGATCAGCGCCTTGGCGCCACATTGTTCGCAGCGCACCAGTCGCATACGCGGCCACGACACGAAAGAAGACGGTGAGGCGCTCGGCCTCGCGGAATGCGTGGAAAGTGCGCGACGGCGCACGCCGGGGGAAGGTGGCAAGCGCGGGGAGAGAGGGCCATCGGTCGAGGTCACCCGTGCTCCTCGCTTCTACAGCGAGGCCACCACCCCGGCCAGGGCGCCCCCGATCACCAGCCACGCGGAGTTCACGCGGCGCCACAGCAGGAGCAGCACGCTGAGCACCGCCAGCGAGACCGACAGCCGGTCGGCCAGCGCGGTGTGTGCGAGTTGCCACGTTACCACCGCCATCAGCGCCAGCGACCCGGCGTTCACCCCGTCCAGCACCGCCCCGGCCGCGGGAGACCGTCGCAGCCGAGGGACCAGCGGCCCGCTCAGCGCGACGAAGACGAAGGCCGGGAGGAAGATCCCCACCGTGGCCACCACGGCGCCCCGAACGCCCCCAAGCACGTAGCCCACGAAGGTGGCCGTCGTGAAGACTGGCCCCGGGGTCACCTGCCCCACCGCCACCGCGTCGAGGAGCTGCCGCTCCGAGAGCCAGTGGAGCCGCTCGACCAGGTCGGCGCGCATGAACGCGAGCAGGACGTAGCCGCTGCCGAACAGTACCGCGCCGATCTTGGCGAACACCGCGAAGAGTGCGGGGAGCGTGAACGATCCCCCCACAGCCACACCCGTCGCCGCAGCGAGCGCCACCGGCGTTGCCGACGTCGCGCCCGCACCCGCGCCCCCGGGGCCTGACCATCCGGCCGCCGACGCCACGACCGGCGCCGCGACCACTCCGCGAGCGTTGCCGGCCGCACCCCATGTACTCGACGATCGCGCCAGCGCCATCGCGCCGCCGGCACCGGCCAGGATCACCAGTTCGTTCACCCCGAGTGCCGCCGCGACTGTCGCAGCCGCGGCCACCGCGGCGAGCATCGGCGATTTCACCGCCGAGCGCCCCAACCGCCAGATGGCTTGCAGGACCACGGCGATCACCACCGGCTTGACCCCGTGCAGGATCGCCTCGCCCTGTGGCAGCGTGCCGAACTTCATGTAGGCCCACGCCACCGTCGCCACGATCAGCGCCGCCGGGAGAATGAAGCTTGCCCCCGCGATCAGGAGCCCTCGCCATCCCGCCCGCGCGTGCCCGATGTGGATGGCCAGCTCGGTCGAGTTGGGGCCCGGGATGAGATTGGTGGCGCCGAGGTAGTCGAGGAACTGCTCGCGGGTGAGCCATCGGCGACGGCGCACCACCTCGTCCTCCATCATCGCGATGTGCGCGGCGGGACCGCCGAAGGCGATAGTCCCCAGCTTGAGGAAGAGTAGCGCCAGTTCGGGGAGGGGCGTCGCGCCCGTGGTCGGGGCGGGGGCGTCGTGTAGCGGGGGGTGCTCGCTGGTCGACGGGTCGGCAGAAGGGGTCACGATTGGCTACGATAGCACCCGAGGCCACCCCGCGCCTGTCGCTGTCGAATGACAGGAGGTCGGCGCTCCGAGGGAAGGCTGCGGTAACGAACGTAAACGGCCCGGCTGCACCGAGGTGGCAGACGGGCCGTCACAGTTCGTTTGGTGAAGCTATCGGGACGGCGGGATTTGAACCCGCGACCCGCCGAAGCCCATGCAGTGGAAGCACGATTCACATCGTTGTAGCCCAGTGCATTAGGCCCTCGCTGAGCGGCGACGTGAGGTCGATTCAGGGACTCCGCGGCACAAACGGAGCGGGGTTCGGTTCACCACATTGCCATGAGCGTCACCACTGCTCAGGTCTAGGTCGGGCGGTTGGCTGAAAGCCAACGGTCAGCCCCTCGGGCGGGCGCCCAACGCCCGTCGTAGACGTCGCGGCCCGGGCTGATGCACGAGCACGCTTGAGTTCCTGGTGGCTGTGCGGTAGAAGCCGGTCACGCGCGCTCTGCGGTCAGCAGACCTCCACCAAGTTCACGAGCGCGCTGTTCGCGGTGAAGAGGGCTACCAGCACGCCCACGCCGCCGCCGCAAGGACAGACATCAGGCGGTACGTCACCCACGGCAACAGCCGCCAGCCTCTCTCGAGCCACTCCGACCGCACTTCGGACGAGACGTACTACTTTCCCCGGCCGCTCCAAGAAGCCGCGAGATGCCTGTCCTGCAGACAAGTCATCCGGCTCCACTTGGCTGTATGTAGAAGCGGAGCCACTTCATATCCCCCTCCAAGAGTAGGTTCCCGGCGCTCGTATCTCCCGCCGAGATCTCCGCGTCCTGTTTGAGCAGATGGAACGGGATCTCACGGTGGTGGTTCAAGACGGCGCGCTTGCCGATCCAGTCGAGCGTGGGCATTCACGCTCCTGAGGGTTGCTGCGTCGCCGTGTAGCAGGCGCCGCCTGGTGCAGCAGTATCGTTGGCTGACTTAGGACTAGGGAAGCTCTGAATAGGTCTGAAACATGTCCGTCCGAGACTCCGGCGCCGTCGTCAGCCGCACTATCCGCGTTCGCGCGGCCGGTTCACGCCGGCG
>MEDZ01000039.1 GCA_001724275.1 Gemmatimonadetes bacterium SCN 70-22 | reverse complement strand
GAGCGGGGCCGCATGCCCCTCGCGGTAGGCGGAGACCAGCGCGTGCAGGAGCCGGCGCGCGTCGCCGACCGGTCCCAGGGGGAGCGACACCACCTTGTCCTTCTTCTTCCCGACGAGCACCGTGCCGGCGGGGAGCGTGTCGGCGGGGAGCGAGCCGGCGTCGGCGTCACGCGCCGCGCACATCGCGACGTGCTCCACCCAGGCGCGGATGCGGTGTCCCGGGCCGACCTGGCCGGCGCGGACCACGTAGCGCCGCCCGTCGCGGATGCCGTTGATGCGTCCCGTGAGGCGCCACCCCTCGCCGTCGATGGCGAAGGCGACCGGATCCTGCCGCGTGTGGTTGGGAGGAAGCTGCGTCAACACCTCGTCCACCTGCTCCCAGAGCTTGCCGTGCCAGGCGCTCCCGAGCGCCTGCGGTGGGAGCGCCCCGTTGGCCACCAGTCGGCGGCGCTCGCGCTCGGCATCGCGCTCGCCGCCTAACGCCGAGGCGAGCATCTTCGCCCTCACGCTCCCCTGGTCCAGCGGCGAGGGCTCGAACATCTCCTCGTCGGCGACGCCGGCGTCGTCGCCGGGAAGGGTGAGGCGGAGGACGCGGGTGCAGAAGAAGCGGCTCGGGTTCTCCCAGCAGGCGACCAGGTCGTCGAGGGTGAGCTCGAGTCGTGCCGGCGCGGTCGCCGCGGGCGCCGCCGGCGGGATGGGAGTCGTGATGGGAGTCGCAGCGGACGGCGCGACGGACGGCGCGACGGACGGCGCGACGGAAGGCGCGACGAAAGGCGCGACAGGCGTCTCGATGGGGAGCGTGGGCGCGATGGCTCCCGTGACGAAGGGGAGGTCGCCGTCCCGCTGGCGCGTGGTGGCCTGGGCGGCGCTGGCGTGGGCGCGCGAGTAGGTGACGAGGCGCGGGTCGCGATCAGGGGCGAAGTACTTGGGGGAGAACGGCTGCAACGGGTGCGCCACCACCAGTGCCTCCCGCGCGGCGCCGCTCGTGCGCCGGTCGAGGTGATCGAGCAGCTCGTCGATCACCACCGAGGGGGCGCGCGGCGAGTTGTCGCTCACGGCGCGCCCGCTGTACGCCAGGATCAGCCGGTCCTGCGCCGCCAGGAGCAAGTCGAGGAAGAGCTGGCGATCGTCGCTCCGCAGGTCGCGGTCGCCCTCGCGCCGCGAGTGCTCGAGGAGGTCGAAGGCCGACCGGCGTTCGCGGCGGGGGAAGACGCCGTCGTCGAGCCCCACCACGGCGATCACGCGGAACGGGAGCGAGCGCATGGGCTTGAGCGCAGCGACCGTCATCCCTCCCTGGAGGAAGCCGCTCCCGAAGCCGTCGTCGTCGAGCTCCCCCTCCAGCCAGTCGCGCACCACCGCGAACGGGACGAGCGAACCGTAGCGCGCCACCTCCTGCAGCGCCGAGAGGCGGCGGACGCTCGCCGTGAGGGCGAGGACCGTCTGCTGCTCGGCGACGTCGCCGGCCACGAGGAAGCGCTCGACGGTGGCGAGGAGCGCGGCGCTCCAGTCGGCGAGCGTGCGCGCGGCGCGCCAGCCGGCGATGGTGGCGTGCAACGCGTCGACCCACTCGGCGAAGGTCGCGAGGATCTCCGGTTCGCCGGCCGTGTCGCCGGCCTCGGGAAGGACGCCGAGGACCGGATCGTCGAGTCGCCCGACCGCCGTGCCGAGGAGGAGGCGATCGAGCCCCGCGCGCCAGGACGCGTCCTCGTAGCGCGGGAGCCCCAGGGCCTCGCGCGACTTGTCGTCGTAGCCCCAGCGGACGTTGGCGCGGTCGATGAGTGCCTCGAGCGCTTCGACCTCGCCCTCGGTGAGCCCCGCCGCCTGACGAGCAAGGGCGTGGGTGAGGAAGGCCAGGACCTCGCTCCGCTCGAAGCGCCCCCCCTCGAGGGCGAGGAGGCGCAGCAGCGCCTCGGCAGCCGGTTCGGTGCGGCGCAGCGGACGATCGGCGATGCGGTACGGGATGCGCGGAGTGTCGTCCGCCCTCACGCCGAAGACCGCGTCGACGATCGGCGCCCATTCGGCGGCGTCGGGGACGAGGAGGATGATGTCGTGCGGACGGAGCGTGGGGTCGGCGGCGAGGGCGGCGAGGAGTTGGTCGCGGATGATCTCGACCTGGCGCAGCTGGCCGTGGGCGTCGTGGATGCGGAGCGAGGGGTCGCCGGCCGACAGCGTGAGCGCCGAGGCGCCGGCATCGTTGGCGCCGAGCTCGCGCTGGAGCGTCGCGAGGATCCCGTCCCCCTTCGCCCCGTGCGCGGGGAGGGGCGTGATCCGGGCACCGAGCCTGGCGAGCGCGAGGAGGAATTCGCGCGACTGCGACCCGAAGGTCGCGGCGAGCGGGTGTGGTGCCTCGGGGGCGAGGGCGGCGCTGTAGATCGTGACCGGGACGTGGCGGGCGAGGGCGACCAGGAGCTCGACGAAGACGGGGGGGAGCGTGCTGACGCCGAAGACCGTGATGCGCCGCGGGAGGGTGGCCGGGAGCGTTCCGTCGAGGGTGTCGATCATCCGCCGCATGCGCGCCGCGAGGTGCAAGGCGCCGTCGCCGACGTCGGCGCAGAGCGTGCGCCAGAGCGCCGCCTGCCAGCGGGCGTGCGGGTGGTCAGGCGGGGTGTCGCGCCCTGCCTCCCATTCGCGGAGGATGTCGGCGCGGAACATCTGGTAGTCGTCGAATCGCGCGGCGACCTGGGCGGCGAGGCCGAAGCGGGCACGCTCGTCGATCGGCGCGCGGCCGTCGCTGCCGCGCAGGTAGGCACGGAGCGGGGCGAAGGTGTCGTCCCCCTGGGGGAGGGCAGCGAGCAGCGCGTCGATCCGCCAGGCCAGGGCGTCGCGGGAGAACGGGTCGCGGTCGTCGCGCGGGGGGCGCTCAGGGCTCAGGCGCTCCCCCAGGTCGCGGGCGAAGGACGCCGGGAATGGGAGGGAGAGCGAGCCGGCGCAGCCGAATCGGTCGGCCAGCTGCAACGTGAGCCAGCGGCGCATCCCCTGCGACTGGACGACGATGACCTCGGACTCGCGCGGGGGGAGCGGGGCGTGCGCGAGCGACTCCGCGAAGTGATCGAAGAGCGGGGCGAGGTTGGGCGAGGTGACGAGATGAAGGGGCATCCGGCGGCGTTGGCGCGATCGGCGGCGTGCTCGACGGAATGGAAGCTACGGGAGGGGGTGACAGTGCGGTGAGGGGCGTGGGACGCGCGCCACAGCGGACGTCGCCCCCCGGCAGCCGGCGCGGCGAGGCCTCGCCCTCGCAAACTCACCCTCGACGAATCGCCTCGCATTCGCGATACTGTCGCGCATCGATTCCGGGCCCATTCACTCAGGCAACGCGTCTACCGGGAGACGCGTGCGGAGCGGGCCGTGGCACCCTTCGTGCGCGCTTGAGGCGATCACCCTCCGCGTTTCCACCGCCGCCGTCGAAGTCCAGTGCGCGCCGCCGCGTCGGCGAGCGCCCCGCCCCGCCCCTCCTCGTCTGGGTCCTCGTCCCCCAGGTCGAGTCGGACGACCCCACGATCCAGTACTACTACGACTACTCGTCGAGCGAAGCGGAGTTCGACCGCGCCTTCGCCGCACTGGGGATCGCCTATCGCTGGCAGCCGGTCACGATGGAGAATTTCCGAGCGGTGATCGACGCGATCCGCGACGCCTCGCGCGAGCATGCGCCGCGCGGCCGCACCACGCGCGACCAGCGCCCGGTGGTCTTCAACCTCTGCGACGGCGACGAGGTCAACGGCGCCCCCGGGATCTCGGTCGTCAGGCACCTGGAGGAGAGCGGGCTCCCCTACACCGGGGCCGACGAGCACTTCTACGCGCTCACCACCTCGAAGATCACGATGAAGTCGGCCTTCGAGGCGGCGTGCGTCCCGACGGCACCATGGGAAGTGATCGCCCCGAGTGCGCGGCGCGTCCCCGGGCTCTTCCAGCGCATCGCTCCCCCCCTCATCCTCAAGCCCGCCATCTCCGCCGGCTCGCTCGGCATCGGGTGCGACAACGTCGTCGCCACGGCGCGCGCGCTGCACGTGCGGCTGGCCGCGCTCCGCGCGGGGGTGCATGGGTGGTCGGTCGCCGACGGGGGGCTCTTCGTCGAGCGCTTCGTCGACGGTCCCGAGTTCACGACGTTCATCGTCGGCAGTGCCGGCGCGCGCGACCACGCCATCATCTACCCGCCGGTGGAGCGCGTCTTCAATTGCGCGCTCCCCCGCACGGAGCGCTTCCTCTCGTTCGACCGCCTGTGGGAGACCTACGAGCGCGAGGCGCCGGTGGGGAATGGCGGGGACCTCTGGAGGTACGCCCCGCCCCCCGCCTCGCTGCGCGAGCGCATCGAGGAGGTGAGCTGGGCGGCGTACGAGGCGGTCGGGGGGACCGGCTACGGCCGCATCGACCTGCGCATGGACGAACGCACCGGCGACCTGTTCGTCCTCGAGGTCAACGCCCAGTGCGGACTCTCCGAGGACGAGAACATCACGTCCATCGGAGCGGTGATCCGCCTGGCCGGCACGACCTACGCCGCCGTCGTGCAGGCGATCCTGCACGAGGCGCTGCGCCACGCCGAGGAGAGCGTGCGGCTCGCCTCATGACGCCGGGAGCGCCCACGAGCACCTCGGCCAGCGGCGAGCGCCTCAAGATCTGCGTCCTGCAGCCCGACTACTCCCGGTCGGACGTGGACTACGGCAACTACGATCCCAAGCGCGACCTCACGCGGATCCTCGCCCCGCACGAGGTCACGCACGTCCAGATCAACAAGCTGACGACCTTTCGCCAGCTGCGGGAGCTGTCGAGGCAGGGATACGACCTCTACGTGAACCTCATCGAGGGCTACCTCGACTGGGACATCCCTTCCATCGACGTCGTCCATTCGCTCGACCGCCTCCGACTCCCGTACACGGGACCCAACGCGGAGCTGTACGATCCGCCCAAGGTCCTGATGAAGTACATCGCCCACATCTCGGGGGTGAAGACGTCGCCGCACGTGGTGGTGACGAGCGTGGACCAGGTGCACGAGGCCGCCCGGAAGCTCCGGTTCCCCCTCTTCGTGAAGCCGGCGCACGCCGGCGACTCGCTCGGCATCGACGCGCGCTCGCGCGTGACCACCATCGACGAGCTCCGCGCCAAGGTCGCCGACACCCTTCCCGGCTACCCCGAGCTCCTGGTCGAGGAGTACATCGACGGGCGCGAGTTGACCGTGCTGGTGATCGCCGACGCGACGGCGCACGGCAAGGTGCGCGCCTTTCGTCCGGTGGAGTGGGTCTTCGACCGCGAGCCGCGCTTCAAGACCTACGCCCACAAGACGTCGGAGCTGCACCCCGACGCCAACGTCCCGGTCACCGACGAGGCGCTCGTCCGGCAGCTGCACGAAGCGGCGATCGACGTCTTCAACGGCTTCGACGCCGTGGGCTACGCGCGCATGGACTTCCGCCTCGACGGCAAGGGCGACCTGTACTTCCTCGAGGTGAACTTCAGCTGCTCGATCTTCTACGCCGACGGCTACGAGGGGTCGGCCGACTACGTCCTCAAGCACGACGGGATCGGCCAGGCCGGCTTCGCCCGGCTCATGGTGGCCGAGGCGCTCGCCAGGCACCGGCGCCGCGTGCGTCCCTTCCGCATCGAGGGATCGCCGATCGCCGGCTACGGGATCCACGCCACCCGCCCCATTGCCCGTGGGGAGATCGTCTTCCACGGCGAGGAGCGCGCCCAGCGCATCGTCACCCGCTCGCACGTCGAGGCAACCTGGAGCCGCGCCGAGCTGGAGAGCTTCCGGCACTACGCCTACCCGCTCTCCGACGAGGTCTTCGTGCTGTGGGACTCCAACCCCTCGGAGTGGGCGCCGCAGAACCATTCGTGCGACCCCAACACGGCGTTCGTGGGGCTCGACGTGCAGGCGCTGCGCGACATTGCGCCTGGCGAGGAGCTCACGCTCGACTTCGCCACCTTCCTGTCCGACACCAGCGCCTCCTTCACCTGCAACTGCGGCGCCGCCCGCTGCCGCGGGACGGTGCGCGGAACGCCGGGGAACTCGGTCACGCTGCGCGAGCGGAACCGGCGGGAGCGGCGCTGACGGGAGCGGCGCTGACGGGAGGGGCTCCCGCGCGAGGGGCGTCGCGGCGACGTCGCCGGTCACCCCTTGACGCGCGCCATCCCCGGATCATACAGCGGCGCCAGCGACGTCACGGCCGGGTAGCGCCGCCCGGCGATCTCCACGTCCCACGCCCCCGCATCGAGCCACCGCTGGTCGATCGGCTCGCCGGCCCGCTCGATCATCGCCAGCCCCACCGCGCCGCCCAGCGTGTGCCCGTACGACGCCGCCCGCACGTACCCCATGGCCACATCGTTGCGCCTGACGACCTCGGCGTGGAACATCAGCGGCTCGGGGTCCTTCACCAGCACCTGCACCAGCTGCTTCCGCACCCCCGCCGCCTTCATGGCCAGCACCGCCTCCTTCCCGAGGAAGCCGCCGGGCTTCCGCAGGTCGACCGCGAAGCCCAGCCCCACCTCCAGCGGACTGTCGGTGTTGTCGATGTCGTGCCCGTAGTCGCGGTACCCCTTCTCCATCCGCAGCGAGGCAAGCGCCTTGAGACCGGCGTGGCGCATCCCCACCTCCCGCCCCGCCTCGACCACGAGGTCGTACACATGCACCGCCTGCTCGGTGGGGACGTACAGCTCGTACCCCAACTCGCCGAGGTAGGTGATGCGGACCAGCAGGACCCGCGCAAATCCGATGTCGACCTCGCGTGCGCGGCGGAACGGGAAGGCCTCGTTCGAGAGGTCCGCGGTGGTGAGGCGCTGCAGCAGCTCGCGCGAGCGCGGCCCCTGCACGTTGAGCTGCGCCCAGGCGCCGGTCACGTCGGTCGTGACGCAGTGCGCGTCGAGCGGGGTGTGGCGCCTGAGCCAGGTGAGGACGTGTCGGTGCGCGGTGTCCGAGGCGACGACGAGGAACGCCTGTTCGTCGGTCGCCCCCGTGAAGCCCGCCTCCAGCTTGGTCACGGTGAGGTCGGCCTCGATCGTCCCCCCGGCGTTGAGCCACTGCGTATACGTCGTGCGCCCCGCCGCGCCGTCGACCCGGTTGGCCGAGATCCAGTCGAGGACGCGCCCGGCGTCGACCCCCTGCACCAGGAACTTGGCCATGAACGACATGTCCATCAGGATCACGCCGGTGCGACAGGCCTCGTGCTCCCCCTCCCAGTTCTGCCACGAACGCGGGCGGCCGAAGGTGAGCGGCTCGGGTTCGGGCGTGCGTCCGTCGGCGCTGTACCAGTCCGGGCTCTCCCATCCGCTCACGTCCCGGAACCAGGCGCCGCGCGCCGCCAGGCGGTCGTGGATCGCGCTCCGCCTGGCCCCGCGCGCGGTCACCATCGAGCGGTTGGGGTAGTGCGTCTGGTACACCAGCCCTAACGACTCGACCGTCCGCGTGCGCCGGTACTCGGGGTTGGCCTGGTAGCGGTGCAGCCGGTCGACGTGGAACGCCGTCATGTCGCAGTCGGGGCGCCCGGCAAGCATCCAGTGCGCCATGGCCCGCCCCACGCCGCCGCCCGTGAGGATCCCGATGGAGTTGAGGCCGGCGGCGACGAAGTAGTTCCGCAGTTCCGGCGACTCGCCGAGGCACGGCCTGAGGTCCGGCGTGAACGACTCCGGGCCGCAGAAGAGCTTGCGGATCCCGGTGCGGAAGGAGATCGGGACGCGGTGCATCGCCGTCTCGAGATAGGGGCCCACACGCTCCCAGTCCGGCGCGATCTCGCCGAAGGCGAAGTCGGCCGGCATCCCCTCCACGCCCCAGGGGGCGCAGACCGGCTCGAACAGCCCGATCATCAGCCCTCCCCCCTCCTCGCGGAAGTAGCCGTACGACGCCGGATCCTCCAGCACCGGCCACGACTTCGAGATTCCCTCGATCTCCTCGGTGAGCAGGTAGTAGTGCTCCGCCGCCTGCAACGGGATCGTGACCCCGCCGTGCAGCCCCAGCTCGCGCCCCCACGCCCCGCCGCAGTTGATCACCATCTCGCACATGATGTCGCCGGCCGAGGTGCGCACCCCGGCCACCGTCCCGCGTGCGGTGACGAGCCCCGTCGCCGCGACCCCCTCGAGCAGTCTCGCCCCCTGCTTCCTGGCCCCGGCGGCGAGCGCCATCGTCACGTCCACCGGGTTCACCCGGCCGTCCTCCTTCACGTAGAAGCCGGCCAGGATGTCGTCGGTGCGCGCCACCGGGAACAGGTCTTGCACCTGGCGGGCGGAGATCTCGTGCACGTCCACGCCGCAGTAGCGGTTGAACGCCGCCACCCGCCGGTATTCCTCGAGGCGCCCCTCGTCGATGGCGCACTCGATGAAGCCCACGGGCCTGAAGCCGGTCGAGAGCCCGGTCTCCTGCTCGAGGCGCGCGTACAGCTCGCGCGTGTACTTCCGGAACTCGGTCGACGTCTCGGACGTGGAACCGAACGTCACCATCAGCCCCGCCGAGTGCCACGTGGTGCCGGCGGTGAGCTGGTGGCGCTCGAGCAGGACGACGTCGCGGCACCCCATGTGCGCCAGGTGATAGGCGACCGAGCAGCCGATGACGCCGCCGCCGATGACGACGACCCGGGCATGCGCGGGGAGCGACGACGCGCCCGCGTGGGACGGGGCTGTGGTGGTCATGCCGGCAAAGCTACCGCCGAAATCGGCCAGGCGCCCGCCGCGCGAGCGGCCCTGCGCCTGGCCGCCATCGCCCCCTCCCCTCGCCCAACCAGCTGGTCACCCCCCTTGCACCTCGCGCTCGACCGCCCCCCGCAGGATGCTCATGAAGTCCTGCGCGTTGGTCACCACCCCCACCGCCTGGTGCGTCCCGCGGTCCTTGAGCTTGCTCACCAGGAACTCGCTGGCGTCCACGCAGATGGTGGGGAGCTCCGAGATCCCCCGCTCGGCGTCCTCGTAATACGCCGGGAGCATGTTCCCGACGGCGATGGAGTGGAGCGCCGTCGCGATCATCACCGCCATCGTCGAGCGCCGGGTGTGCGCGCGCGTGGCATCCTGCGCCTCGATCATGTCGGTGATGACGTCGGGGAGGGGGCCGTCGTCGCGCAGCGACCCGGCCAGGACGAACGGGACGTCCTCGACCACGCAGGCGTGCATGATCCCGCTGGTGATGAGCCCATCGTGCACCGCCTGCGCGATCGATCCGGCGCGGCGCACCGCATTGATGGCGCGCATGTGCGCCGAGTGTCCGCCGGCGGTGGGCTCTCCTTCACTGGTCATCCCGAGCGTCGTCCCGACGATGGCCGCCTCGATGTCGTGCACCGCCACCGCGTTGCCGGCCAGCAGCGCCTGCACGTAGCCATTGCGGATGAACCAGACCAGGTTGTCGCGGGCGCGCGAGTGCACCACCGCCGGCCCCGTGACCCAGATCGTGTAGCCGCCGCGCCGCTTCTCCTCCACCAGCATGCGGGCAATCTGGCGGTAGTCGATCGGCTTCTCGCGCGACACCTGCGACGACATGAAGTGGAAGTCGCCGTGCGCCCCGTCGTCCACCTGGAAGCCGCGGGCGTGGACCAGCACCCCTTCCGTCCCATCCTCGGCGAGCCCCACCACCACCCGGTCGCCCTTGCGCACGCGCCGCCCCTCGCGCACCCACCACGTGCCGTCGGCATCGAGGACGAGGGCGCCGTCCATGCGCGGCTCGCGCGGCATGGTCCAGGTGCCGTCGGCTCCCTTGACGTAGGTGGGGAGGTTGGTGGTGGCGAAGAATCCCTCGGGGAGCACGCCGTCCCGCTCGGCGCTCACCGTGCGCGCCGGCGGGGCATGCTGCAGCTGGCGGGTGGAGAAGTCGGGCGGAACGTAGCGTGGCGTCGGCATTGCGGCGGGAGGGGGCGGCTAGAGGATGCGCTTGCCGAAGGCGCTGAGGATCAGCTCGCGGGCCACTTCGGCCGTGCGGTTGTGGACGTCGAGGACCGGGTTCACCTCCACCACGTCCATTCCCACCAGCTTCCCGGTGTCGGCGATCATCTCCATCATCAGGTGTGCCTCGCGATAGGTGATCCCGCCGGGGACCGGCGTCCCCACTCCCGGGGCGTCGGACGGGTCGATCACGTCCATGTCGAACGAGACCCAGAGCCCCGCCGTGGAACGGGTGGCGATGGCGAGCGCGTCCTCCATCACCTTGCGGACGCCCAGCTCGTCGAGGGCGCGCATGGTGAAGGCGGAGAGGTTCCACTTGCGGATGTGGTCCTTCTCCGACGCCTCGAGGTCGCGCACGCCCACCAGGGCGACGTCGCTCGCCTTCACGGCACCGGTACGTCCGGCGATGCTCGCCATCGCCTTGTCGCCGTGACCCAGGAGGGCGGCCAGCGGCATCCCGTGCACGTTCCCGGAGCGCGAGGTGGCGGGGGTGTTGAGGTCGCCGTGGGCGTCGATCCACAGCGCGCCTAACGATTGTTCCCTGGCGGCAAGGTGGGCGGCGGCGCCGGCCACCGAGCCGGCGGAGAGGGCGTGGTCGCCGCCGAGGACGATGGGCGTGGCGCCTGCGGCGAGGGCGTCGCGCACCTTGAGGGCGACGTCGGTGCAGACATCGGCAATGGCGCCCAGGTACCGGGCGCCGCGCTGGGCCCCCTTGGCCGCGTCCTCGCGGAACGGGACGGCGACGTTGCCGGCGTCCTCGACGGAGTGGCCGAGTTGTTCGAGGCGTTCGCGGAGGTCGGTATAGCGGACGGCGGACGGTCCCATGTCGACGCCGCGCCGCGAGGCGCCGAGGTCCATGGGAACGCCAATGAGTCGGATGGAGGTCATGGGCCCAAGGGTAGCGTGCCGGTGCCTAACGTCCAAGGGCAGCGCATGGAGTTGCAGGGTATGCAGGGGGAATGCGCGTTTGGCGCATAAGTATCGCTCGCCGAGCGGATGCACGGCGAGCGATCAGTGTGGAGCGACTTCGGGAGTCAGAGGTGAGTACGACGCCCTACGGAAGGCGGCGACTTTCGGGAGTGACTAGTTCGCGAGGACCGTGATCCTCCGCCCGGGCTCCATGGTCCCGGGTCGCGCGACCGTACCGACGCACGCACTGGAGGAATTCGGCAGGCCGACCGCAAGTCGAAGAGTGAGCAGCACATCCACCCCATCGAGCGTTCTATCGCAGTTTGTGTCACCGTGAGGATACGGGGTCAGCGGCGCCAGGTCGACGCCAACCAGCGCCTGTTGGAGCAGCAGCGCATCCGCGGCCGTGATCGCACCATCGCGATCGATGTCACCACGAAGTACTGCCACGGAGGGTCCCACATTGAACGCGAACATGCCGCGACCGTACGTCGAGGCGACGACCGTCGTGGTTGCGGGGACGTACGCCAAGTCGTAGACGACGGTGTTGGGGAATCCGGGCGGTCCCGCCGTCCACGTCGTTCCACCGTCGACCGTCTGGATGACGCCGAACTCCGTCCCGAACATCATCGTCGACGTCCCCGGGAGAAAGAGCGCGGTGTGGACAGGTATCCCTGCGAGCTTGGAACTGATGCTCGAGTAGAAGGTCGCCCCGCCGTCGGTGGACTGAGTGATCGTCGGCGCCCCGAAGGTCGAGGCGGTGGCAACGATGTGCAGCGGATTGGTGGGGTTCACCGCGATGCGCGTGAAATAGCGGCTCACGGCGAAGGCGAACTGCGAGTAGGTGATTCCGCCGTCAAGCGTTCTCGAGATGACACCATCGCTGGTCCCAACGTAGATCACGTTCGGATTGGAGGGGGCGATCGCGATGGTAGTGATGTAGCCAGACCCGAGCGTCAAGTCCGTCGAGATGGGGATCCAGTACTGCCCTTCGTTCGTGGTCCGATAGAGCCGTTGTGTGCCGAAGTAGAGCGTCGTCGGTACGAGGGGATGCATCACCAACGGGCGCCTCGCCCCGCTCCGATCCAGCGAACTGATCCCCGCCGAACGCGACTCTGTCGCGAGTCCTGACCCTTTTCGTTCGATGAAATTGAGGAATGCGTGCGTGACGTACACGATGCGTGGGTCGAGGTAGTTGACCGCCGTGTAGCCTCCGTCGCCCATCGTGGCGAAGTTGCTCCAGACCTTCGACCCGCTGAAGTACGCCGCCTGGTTGTCCTGTAGCCCGCCGAAAATCCATTGCCCGGAAGGGTGCACCGAAATCCCGGGATAGAACTGTGCGATCGCCAAGCCGTTATTCTGCGCCCGCCAGGTGCGACCGGCATCATACGACACGTACAGCCCACCATCGGTCCCGGCGTACATGTGATCGGGGTCCGATGGGCTGAAGGCGATGGCATGCCAGTCGACGTGGACAGTCTTGGCCACGCTGCGGAAGGTGAGTCCGCCATCTTCGGAGAGGAACGCACCAACACCTGCCACCCAGATTCGCTGTGCGTTCCGCGGGTCGACAGCAACGACAAGGTTGTATTCGCTCTGCTCGCCGATCGTGAATGGGTAACTGGACGCCGATGTCACCAGCCCCGAGGAGGGGAGCTGCGTCCACTGCTGGGTCACTTCACTCCAGCGATACAGGCCCGCGAACTTGCGAGTGCTGTAATCTGCGGCGAAGGCAATGACCGTGCTGTTGGACGCAGAAGTCGTGGCCAGCTCCACGCGGGCCACCTGATACATACTGGACAACGGAGTCGGAAGAGCCACCCACGTCGCGCCTCCGTCTGTGGAACGCCAGACGGTGGACGCAGGGGTTCTCGAGGGGCTGGTCACCGCCGCGAAGTAGGTTCCCGGCCGTCCGGGCAGGGCAACCGCGCTCCACGCGACGCCGGTAACCTTCCGCGTCCAAGTCGCGCCACTGTTCGTGGAGACATACAGGCCACCCGAAGTCGCCGCCACCAGCGTCGTCTGCCCGCTCGTGCCCGCAGTCGCCGGATCCACAAGGATCTTGCCGTGATACGAGCCAACGGGATTGGACGTCGGCGCCGACCAGGTAGCTCCTCCATCAGTCGAACTCAGCACGCCGCATCCAGCAAACTCGAAGGTATTGATCTCACCCGTGCCCGCATACACCAACGCAGGATTGACCGGATCCACCGCCACAGCGCCGATTGCAGGCGAGCACTGTGAATCGGTCAGCGGCGCCCATGTCGCGCCACCCGTGGTGGACTTCCAGACGCCTCCACTCGCCGCGCCGACGTAGAGCGTCTGCGGATCAGTGGGGTGAACGCTGATGGAGGTCACTCGTCCCGCGACCAACTGGCCGATGCCGCCAAAGTTGATCTGGTTGCCGAACATTCCAAATGGACCCAAGGGGCGCCACGATGCATCGGTGGCCAGGCTAGCGCTCCACGGCGACAGGGATTGCCATTCATTCCATGCCGTCGCCCAGGCGCCCGGCGGAATTTGCCCAGACGCATCAGCTCGCGCTTCGCGAAACGCGGCGACGCGCTCCTTCACGTCGTCCGCTTCGCTCTCCCCGCGCTGCGCAAGAGCGTTCGACGGGAGAATCGTGGCAGTCACCCCAGTGGCCCAGAGCAGCAGGAACCCACGATGTACGAAGGATCGCGTCATGGCAGCACCCGGAACTTCAGCGCGTTACTCTTCCCTTTTCGCGTCGTGATCGTCACGGGATAGTCACCCGGAAAGAGCCGACGTGGAGGGGCCTCGGTTGTGTCCGGTACTCGGTCGGGCACGACAAATTGCAGCGCGGTTCCCGCCTCGTTGGCCGGTACCTGCGTCAAGCGGATCGGCCCAAGCTCGACGACATTGTCGCCGGAGCGTCCCGGTTCGAAGTTTGCCCCGGTGATGCGCACCTGTACGAGCGAGCCCGGTCCAATCCGGGCGGATTCCGGTTCCATTCGCATCAGGCGCGGGACACCGATGGGGGCTGTGGACGACGTGGTGGGGAGATCGCTTCGGATTTCCGTTACGCTGTCGCGCGTCGCGCCCTGGTCGCCTCCCGAAGTGCGAACCGCCCGCCCTCCACACGCGATCCCCGGCGAGAGCACAACCGCGCTCGCAAGGAGAGTTGCGAGCCAAGCATGGGAATGGCTCATTGCCCTGCGGGCTGCGCAACGACCTGCCGTGACGAAACCTTCGGCAGCAGATCGACACGATCGACGGAATGCAGTTCATCGATCACGAGGGATGGCTGGCCGACCAGCGCTCCACGGCGCGCGACGAATCGAAGCGCAGCGAGCTCCCCTTCGTGGAATCCAGACGTGGAGACCCCCGCCACTCGGGTCTCGCCGGGGAGCGGATTCACGGCACGCATTCCGTCCGAGCGATGCGGACCCTCGCCAACGAAGGCAAGTAGCGTCGAATCGTACGCGATCCTGGCGGTGAAGCTCCCGACAGCCTGGACGCCAACGCCGGACAGCACGCCAATGTACGCCACGACCTCATCTCCTTTCTTGGGAGACGTGTTCGAGAAGGTCAGCCGTGCTTGCACCGCGCTTAGCGAGCGAAGCTGAGTCCGCGGGAGCGCTGGCGTCGAGTCTCGGCACGCCGTGACCAGGGCGGCAGCGGCGACAATCCATGCCATCGTCGACAGCCGCCTTCGCGCGGTGCAGCGCTGGGTCAGAGTCATCTTGGCACCAACGGATAGTAGGTGGAGGTCATCCGGGAGCGAAGGTCCGATCCGTCGGGCGCGTACGCGTCGATCGCAGTGAGGTTCAGGGTCAGGACATCACCCGGTGCCCCCGCGATGAATTGCAGGCGCGCAAAAGTGATCGGCGTCGTGATCCCGGTCGCCGATGCGATGCTCACTCGAACGACCCGGGTTGTCGGTTGATTTATGGATATGTTCGCCCCCGGTGACGGAACGAGCGCGATCACCCCTGCGAATTCGGTGGTATCGTATGCCGCCGTCACGAAGAGGCTCACCGATCCGACCGGAGTTGACCGCGGGTCGAGCACCAGATCCACGGTCACCGTGCTACCACGCTGCACCGCATACCCTGTGAGATTCGTCCGCAGGAGCGGCACTCCCGCCGCGCGCGGAATGATGGTGAGCACGGAATCACCACCACCAGGAAGCGACGAGACGACCCACGCCTCACCATCCTGCCGCGCCGTGATCTTCCCCGCGTTGTCGACGCTGGCGAGCGTCCCCGCACGCGACACGAAGGTCGGTGGCGTGCCCGCTGACGACACCGGCGTGATCGATGCGCCCACATCGACAATCTGGATCTTCTGGTTCGTGAGGCCGTACACGATCAGTGCGAGCGGGAAACGCGTCGACGTCACCGCGGGCGCGCCAGCAACGGAGAAGGTCAGCTCGCGATCGCCCACGGGACCGGAGATCGACAGATCGGTGAAGCGAGCGACGCCGCTGATAGGGACGACGGACGAGGTGCCGCCAACCGTCCCTCCGCCGAACGTCACACTTGCCGTGACGGGCGTCGACGCAGTCGTCGCGAGGTTCCCGGCGACGTCGCGAAGCTCGACCACTGGCTGCGTCAGCAACGGTGCCGACACAGCGCCGCCCACCGGCTGGCGCGTGATCAGGAGCTGCGCCGGTGCCCCCGGCGCCAGCACGAAGCTGCTCGACGTCCCCGTCGAGAGCCCCGTCGCCACGAAGCTCAGTGTGCGCGGCCCAACCGCCCCAGAGAGCGACAGGTCGGTGTACTTCGCGACACCTGCGGCCGCAGTGACTGTCGTAGTACCGGAGAGCACACCACCGCCAGACGCGAGCGTCACCGTGATTGGCAGAGTGGACGATGGCACGAGGTTGCCGTTGCCGTCCTGGATCTCCACGACGGGTTGTATCGCAAACGTTTGCGCGACGGCAGCACCGGCCGGCTGGATCGTCACCGCCACCTGCGCGGGCGCCCCAGGCGTGACCGTGACCGCCAAGCCCGATGACGCGACCGAGCCAGCCGTAGCGGTGATCGTCGCGGTTCCCACTTTCAGGGCGGTGATGTTCCCGTCCTGCACGCGGGCGATGGCGGCATCGGTCGACGCCCACGTGACGGCGGCGTTGGTGAGTTGTCGCCCGTCACTCGTGAAGACCTGGGCAGTCACGACGCTGCTCGAGCCCGAGGTCAGGGTGACCGGCCCTGCCAGCGAGAGGCGGACGGACGCTGGCGTGTTGCTGACGGGTGGCGCGGATGGACCGTCGCTGCCGCCACCGCCTCCACAGGAGGCTTGTAGTACGGCGACGGTGCCCGCGAGCAGGGCGATGCACCGACGTCGTGATACGGCTTGACCCGCAAATACCGAACATCTGCGCGCGTGCACGACACAAACACACACATTCCCGAATGCCACCCCCATCCCTACCCCCTCTCGTTCGTGTTCCGCGATGATGCCGGAGCGACCGTCGGTCCTGAGATGCGGCGCGCTGCGCACGATCACCTGCTAATCCACGTCGCCACGACCCACGGCAAGCGGACGCTACGATACGGCATCCTCGGTCGACCTGTCAAGGACGACACCTCTGGCCGCTGTCTCCGTGGCTCTCCACGTAGTCGGCAACGTGATCCGAAGCGCCTACTCTCCGGTGACGATGATCGTCACCTTTGCGAAGATGCCGAGGACGTTCTCGACCTTTCGGGCGACGGAGTGGATGCGAGTGATCTTGCCAGACGCCGCAGCCGCCTCGACGGAGCAGTCGCCAGATGCAATGAGTCCGAGATAGCTCACGCACTCGGCCTGCCCCACCTTGGTCCCTGCGACGTTCGAGGTGACAGAGGTCCCCACTTCGGGCGTGACCGTGTTGGCGTACAGGAATCCCGGTACGCCAGAGGCCCCTGATGCAAACCCCGCGTAGCAACCACTCGAGGCAAGGACCGCGAGGAAGTACCCGGCTCCGATGGACAGGCGTGACTTGCGCATATCGAAAGCTCTCCTTGGGACATGAGGAAGAGGTCAGAAGCGAATACCCGCGAGGACTCGATATGGCGCACCGTCGCTCGCGAGGAAGTGTGACTCGATGAGCAGGATGCGTCCGAGCTTCACACCGAATCCGATGTCGTGGGCCAAGGACCAGCTGGCGTCTTGAATGTCGAGAGCATCGACGATGCTGCCCAGGTCGAGACGAAGTCGCTGAGTATTTCGCGAAAGCCCGAGGCCGCCGGTCACGAAGACCTCAACAGATCGACTCACCGGGACACCGAAATCGGCGCCGAGCATGGCGCGGAGATCCGTGATGGTGAATTCGTCTCCTGGTGACATGTCACGCGCGCTGACTCGACTTACCTCCAGGTCGGCGCGCATGGCCAGCGGTGCGTCGTACATCGGAATCCGCGCATATGCACGGAGTGCGGGGCCCATCAAGGCGTTGGAATCGAACGAACCCGATGCCACTCCGCCCATGATCCCGAGCCGAGAAGGATCGCGGCTCCCGGGGATCGTGGACTTCCCATTCGCACGCGCACGGCTTCGCCCGGCTAGGCGTGGATCGACGTCGCTCGTTTCGGTACTCGGCGCAGACATTGCGGTGTCGATGGAAGTCCGCTCGACCGCTTCCGGTACCTCTGCCCCTCAAGGAGAGGACGCGTCGGCACGCGGTGGTGGCGGCGGCAGCAGTTCGATGCGCACAAGGAATGACGTGCGCATCCAGCCCTCCTGCACGCCGACACGGACGCGCGACCATCCATCCTCTCGGCCTACAAGCTGCTGAACCGTGTCCCCGCGCGCCACGCGACCCACGATCCTCGCCTCGGTCGATGGCCGTGCGCGCAGGTTCGAACTCGTCACCCGTACGATCGCTGCGTGTTGCGCCGAGAGCGGTGACGACAGTGCACCGGCGCAGAGGATCGAGGGCACGAGAAGGCGACGCCGCCATCGCTCCCGCTTGCGCCGTGGCGCGGCGTTGACTGTCACCTGTGCGTACAGATGCATGGCATTCCCCCAGTCGCGTCGTGCGCATCGTCTGAGGGAGGCGTCTCTCGAATGTCTTTCGCTGCCTCCTGCGCCGTCGGAACTTGGAGAGACGGTGAGTAGACGCGTCGCCAAGAACGCGACCTGCGCGAGTCTCGAGAAGAAGTCCCCGCGCGCCTTAGGACACCGGCATCACCACCCCGGCACCAGCACCACCCGCTCCCGCGTCACCCCCTCCACCGCCTGCCGGCTGTACTTGACCGGGAAGTACCGATCGTCCTTCCACAGCTCGAACAGGTCGCGGTAGTGCGCGCTCTCGACGTCGCCCGACTGCCCCGGTGTGTTCGTGCCGACGGCGCCGTCCCAGTCCCCCGCCTCGACGATCATCCGGAACGAGGCTCCAGCCGTCTGGTTCTCGCCGCCGCCGGTGGCCCCGGGGGTGTTGCCGTCGCCGCCGCGCGGCCACGGCCCCACCTCGAACTTGCGGCGCAGCTGGTCGCTGAGCGCGGCGCTCATGGGGTGCAGGAGCTGCACCTGGTGGTAGCTCCCCCACTTCCACGCCGCCATGTCGGCGCCGTAGCGCCGCGTCAGCTCCCGCACCGCCTCGTCCAGGCTCCCCAGCAGCAGGCTGTCGCGCCCGGCCGTGGGGACGGCGCCGAACTCTCCGCCAGGCGCAATCAGCCAGTCGATGATGCGCTTGGCCGGGATCCCCCGCGTCATGGCGCGGGCGCTGGCGGGGACGACCACCGCCGGGGTGTTCTCCGCCAGCCGCCGGTACCACGCCTCGTAGATCCCCGCCGCCACCGACTCCCGGTCCAGCACGTGGTCCCACGCCAGCAGCGCCACGCGCGCGCGCTCCACCGCCTCGCTCCCCCCCTTCAACCCGGCCAGGAGCGGGACGAGCGCCCGCGCGGGGAGCGACGTGTAGTCGTTCTGCAGCTTCATCATGTCGGTCATCGAGACGCGACGCCCCGAGCCCAGCACCTCGGCGATGCGCGCGAAGCGGAACGGGTCGGCCCACGACCACCCGATGGCGTCGCGGAACGGATAGTCCTCCCGCGTCAGGTTGTTGTTCGCGGTCGCGATGAACCCCTCGGCGGGGTTGTACGCGTTAGGCTTGCTGCGGATGGGGAGGTAGCCCGCCCACTCGTAGCGCCCGTCGCCCGGGACGGGGACCAGCCCGCTCGAGCGCGGGCGGATGGGGGCGATCCCCACCGCCTGCCACCCGATGTTCCCCTTCACGTCGGCCCACACCATGTTCTCGCCGGGGATGTTGGAGTAGCTGCACGCCTCGCGGAACTCCTCCCACGTCCTCGCCTGGTCCATGCGCAGCGACGCCATGTACGGGGCACCCCCCGGCTCCATCCACGCCGCCCGCACCGCGTAGGCCACCCCGCGCACTGTGTCCTCGTACACCACCGGCCCGTGCCGCGTGTACTTGAGCGTCACCGTCTCCGCCTGGCGCCCCTTCACCGGGATGGTCTCGCGCACCGTCCGCATCGACTCCCACACCCCGCGGAAGCGGTACTGCGAGCGGTTGGCCGGGTTCACCTTGTAGACGTACAGGTCCTCGCCGTCGGTGCCGAACACCGTGAGCCCCCAGGCGCCGTACTCGTTATGCCCGATCGACACGCCCGGCACCGTCGGCTCGCCGCCGCCGATCACGTTCCACCCCGGCGCCACCAGGTGCACGAAGTAGCGGAGCGAGGGCGCCGCCTGCGCCCGGTGCGGGTCGTTGGCCATGATCGCGCGTCCGTTCAGCGAGAGGCGCGGGCTCACGACCCAGTTGTTGCTCCCGATGTCGCGCCGCGCGTTCCACGCCAGCACCGAGTCCGCCTCGGCGCGCACCTGCGCCAGGCGCCGCCCCGCCTCCTCGCTCCCGCGATACGCCGACTGCAGGTCGCGCGGCTCGAAGCGCACCGGGTTGCGGTACGCGTTGTAGAGGTCGAGGATCGGCTCGAAGAGCCCCTCCTTGTCGATGGCCGGATCGAGGTCGAGCGCCGGCTCGCCCGGCCCCGGGTGGAACCACTCGACCTTCTTCAGCAGCTCCGCCCCATGGCGGGCCACGAAGCGCCCGTATTGCAGCTCCTGCGTGAGATTGCCCAACAACCCCTGGTGCCGGGAGATCACCACCTCCGGCGTCCACCGCCCGGGCCTGGCGCCCAGCATCCTGAGCTCCAGCGGAATGAGCGCCGGGTTGCGCGCCGCCTCGTCCACGTAGGCGTTCACTCCGTCCACGAAGGCGTTGACGATCAGCGCCCCGCGCGGATGGTAGTGCGCCAGGTCGGCCGCCAGGCTCCCGCGATACTTGAACAGGCGGGCGCCGATGTCGCGCGCGAGCTCGCGCTCGCCCAGCAGCTCGGCCACCGTCCCCGTTGCCTGCCGGCGCCAGAGCTCGAACTGGAAGGCGCGATCGCGCGCCGCCGTGTACCCCTGGGCGAAGAACAGGTCGTGCTCGTTCTTCGCGTAGATGTGCGGAATCCCCCAGGCGTCGCGCAGCACCTCCACCGGGGCTCTCAGCCCGGCAATGCGCAGCGTGTCGGGGCGCTGCGCCGCGGCGCCGGCGGGGAGCGCCAGCGCGACACAGAGAGAGGAGAGGGCCAGGCGGGCGACGGCGCGGAGGGAGCGAGAGGGCATCGACCTACGGGGCTCGGGTTGGGGAGCAGGGGGAGGACCCGCCCGACTGCCTGGGCGGGCACGGCACGTCGCCGTACGAGCAGAAGACGCAGCAGTCGCCCGCCTTGGGCCGGAGGAGGGTGCCACACCCCCGACACTCGTGGAAGAACCGGCATGCATCGATGGGCATGCGAACCGTCTCGCGCGCCCCGCACGCCGGGCAGGTCAGCGTCGAATCCAGCGGCAAGGCGACGGACGTTCGGGACGGCCCGTTCGGCGTCACTTGGCCGGGATCCCCGTCCAGATGTCGCCCAGCACGCGCTGGAAGTTCCCCCCCAGGATCCCGAGAATCTGGTCGTCGCCGTACTTGCGCCGGATGAGCCCCTCGGTGACGTCGAACATCCGCCGGGGGTGGTCGATGCCCTCGATGTCGATCTTGTCGCGGAAGCCGTAACTCCCCTTGTAGCTCTCCTTGAGCGCCTTGTACTCGTCAGGCGGCAGGTCGTCGTAGCCCTGCAGGTCGCTGTCGCTCCCGATCCCGACGTGCTCCACGCCGATCATCCGGGCCACGTAGTCGATGTGGTTCAGGAAGTCCTCGATCGTCGTCGGCTCGCTCCCCTTCACGAACATGCGCACGCCGGTGATCCCCATGACGCTCCCCGCCTTTCCCACCGCGCGGATCACCTCGTCCGGCTTGCAGCGCGGGTGGCCGTTGGCCAGGGCGCGGGCATTGGAATGCGTCACCAGCGCCGGCTTCCTCGACAGCGCGAACGCGTCGAGCGTGGTCCGGTCGCCGCAGTGCGAGGTGTCCACCGCCATCCCGGCCCGGTTCATCCGCTCGATGAGCGCCGCCCCCATGTCGGAGATCCCGCCGTCCACGCGCTCGGTGGAGCCGCTGGCGAACCAGTTCTGCGAGTTGTAGGTGAGCTGCGAAACGCGCTGCCCATAGACGAAGAACTCGTCCACGGTCGCCAACCGGTCGCGCGTGGCGTCGGGGCGGATGAAGTGATCCGAGTTCTGCGCCCCCAGCAGGATACCGATGCGCCCCGACCCCTTCACCTTGGCGAAGTCGTCGGCCGAGTCGATGCGCATGAAGAGGTCGGGGCGCCCGGCGATCATCGCGTTCTGCCGGTGAAAGAACTGCTGCCCGCTGATGTACGCGTTAGGCCCGCCGAAGCCGACCGCGGTGTGAAAGACGTCGATCCCCGACGCCCGGAACGGCGCGAAGTCCTCGGCGGTGATGGAATCGGGCTTCTGCAGCCACCGGTTCCCGTTGGACCCGATGTGCAGCGGCGCCAGCATGTCGATCACGATGGCGCGCTGCATGAGGTCGATGGCGCGCTTCGAGTACTCCTGGTTCGGGATGTGCGGGAGCGCGAAGCGCCCGCGATTGAACATCGGGGCGACGAGGGCGGCGGCGCCGAGCTTGATGACGGAGCGGCGGGAAGTCATGAGCGTGAACGGAGAGACGGCGGGGAGTGGATTCCCCACCATTCTCCCTCGCCGCACGGTGATTCGCCACCCCCGAGGGCGCCGCCCCCGGACGAGCGCGCTCGCCCTACTCCGAGATCGGCTTCGCCTTCTTCTCCGTGATCACGATGGGCCATCCCGCCTTCCCCGGGAGCCGGGTGGCGCGCTGCGCCGCCTGCCACACGAAGCCGGCCACCACCGCCGCGTTGTGCTTCATGTCGTCGGGCACGAGGCGCTCGTACAGGTCCTGGTTGGAGTGGTGCGTGCGAGTGTCGTACTCCACCGGATCCTGGATGAACTGCCACCCGCCCAGCCCGATGGCGTCGAACGCCTGATGATCCGTCCCGCTGGTGTTGGCCGGGGTGATGGTCGTGACCCCCTTGTCGCGGAAGGGCTCGATCCACGCGCTGAAGGCGTCCTTCACCTGGGTGTTCCCCTGCAGGTACACCCCGCGGATGCGCCCCGTCCCGTTGTCGACGTTGAAGTAGCCGGCGTGCTTCTCGTACGCCGGGAGCGCGAGCACCGTGTCGGTGGGGACGAAGCCTGACGAGTCCCGGCGGAAGACGCGCTCGCCGAAGTGGCGCGCGACGTACTCGCGCGAGCCGAACAGCCCCTGCTCCTCGCCCGTCCAGAGCGCGATGCGGATCGTGCGGCGCGGCTTGAGCCCGCTCGCCTTGATCAGGCGGATCGCCTCCATCATCACCGCCGAACCCGCGGCATTGTCGGTGGCCCCCGTCCCCGCGTGCCACGAGTCGAAGTGCGCCCCCAGCATCACGACCTCGTCCTTCACCGCCGGGTCGCTCCCGGGAATCTCGGCCACGATGTTGAACGACTCGGCCTCGGGCGTGCGGGTGTTGGCCATGTCGAGCGAGAGCGTGACCTTCACCCCCTTCTCGAGGATGCGCGCGATGCGCCCGTAGTGCTCGCCCGCCACGTGCACCATCGGGACCTGCGCCACGCCCGCCGTGCGCGGGTAGCCGTTGTCGGTGAAGATGGTCCCGTCGTCGCCGCGCGCGGGGAGGAGGATGCCGAGCACTCCCTGCCGCTCGAACCAGCGCAGCGCCGCGGTGTCGTTGGCCGGGCGGAAGACGTTGCCACCGAAGCGGCGCATCATGGCCCCCATCGCCGCAGGGTCGCGCGGGATGGCGAAGCCCCCCGTGCGAGGGTCGGGCACCCCGGCCGCGGCCATCTTGTCGAGCTCCTCGTCGGTGAAGCGCTTGGCGTCCGGCGTCGCTCGCGGCGCGAGCGTGGGGGCGGCGCCGAGGAGGACGTACTTCCCCTTGAGCGCCCCCCGGTACTTCGCCGTGTCGCCCCACGTCGTCATGGTCGCGACGACCGCCTCCCCCTTCACCTCCCCCCTGGTGCCCGGCGACCAGGCGCGGGGTGCGACGGCGACGTCGAAGGGCGTGGGCGCCACCACGCGGAGCGAGAGGCGGTCGTTGCGCCACCCCGGGAACTTCGGGCTCCAGTACTCGAAGCCCACGTGGGCCAGCCCCCAGGCCTGCATCGTCTTCACCGCCCACTCGCCGGCCGCCCTTGCGCCTGGCGACCCGGTGAGGCGCGGGCCGTGGACGTCGGTGAGCCAGCTGGCGATCGACATCACCTCCCCCTTGGCCATCTCATCGTCGTAGAGCTGGCGCAGGGTGGTGGTGTCGACCACCTCCTGCTGGGCGACGAGCGGCGCCGCCACGAAGGGAAGCGCGAGGGCGGCGAGCGCCGGAACGAGGCGCGCGAAGGAACGGGACGTGAAATGGCTCATGACGATGGAAGGGCGGAGGGATCCTGCAGACTGTCACGCCAGCGGCGCGGTCGCCACCCCGGCGACGACCAGGTTATCGCTACGAAATCGGCGTCACCGCCGCCTGGGCCTGAGCTCCAGGTCCTGGAAGTCGAAGGAGAAGTCGACGTCGGGCGAGGCCGGCAGCATCTTCGCGTGGTCGATGCCGCCGTCCGGCGTGAGCATGAAGGTGATGTAGGCGTCGGCGCGCAGCTCGCGGTCGCGCCACCGCACCAGGAAGGTATCGTGCTGCCACGGGATCATGTCGCCCACCAGCTGCGGCGTGTGCGAGAACCGGATGACCAGCCTGCCCCCCTCGTGCGCGATGTCGATGTCGCCGTACCACGCGTCGGCGTACGGCCCCGCGTACTTCGCGAGGGCGAGCGACGGGCGCGACGCCGAGTCGCGGGCCGCTTGCGCCTGGCGGGCAGCCCCCTGCAATGCCACCTGCTGGCGCGCGCGCAGCGAATCGAAGCCGGCAATGAAGTCGAACGGCTGCGGCGTGCGCAGCACGCGGTCCATCAGCGTCCAGGTGAGGGCCAGGAAGGTCGGCGACTCGTCGTTCGTGAGGACCACCACGCCCGCGCGCTCCGACGGGATCCACGCCACCGACGACAGGTAGCCCGGGAGCCCCCCCGTGTGGTGCAGGAGCTTGCGCCCGCGGAAGGTCCCGACCCCCAGCCCCAGCGCGTAGAACGAGAACTCGCTCGCCAGCGGGGCGATGAAGCCCGGCGGCGGGGTGTTCGGCGTCGGCGTGACCGGGGCCTGGAGCATGCGCGCCGTCGCCGGCTGGTACAGCCGGCTCCCGTCCCCCACCCTCCCCGAGTCCAGGAGCGACATCACCCACTTCGCCATGTCCTCGGCCCCCGAGTTGATCCCGCCGGCAGGATTCGTGTTGTCACTCGTCATCGGGGCAATCGCCGCGAGCGTCCCCTCGAGGAGCGTGTGGGTCTGCGCCACGTCGCCCGGCGTGGCCGCATCGCCGTGGCGCGAGGTGCTGTGCGTCATCCCCACGCGCTGGAGGATGCGCGACTCGATGAACCGCTCCCACGACATCCCGCTCACCGTCTCGATTACCTCGCCCGCCACCAGGTAGAGGACGTTGTCGTACGCGTACGCCGAGCGGAACGACGTGGCCGGCTTGATGAAGCGCAGCCGCCGCATGATCTCGGCGCGCGTGTACGTGGACGCCGGCCACCAGAGCAGGTCACCCGCGCCGAGCCCCAGCCCGCTGCGATGGACCAGGAGGTCCTTGATCGTGATCTCGCGGGTGACGAACGGGTCGTACATCGCGAACTGCGGGAGGTAGCGGATGACCGGGGCGTCCCACTCGAGCTTCCCTTCCTCCACCAGCATCCCCAGCGCCACCGCGGTGAAGACCTTGGTGTTGGAGGCGATGCCGAAACGTGTCTGCGGCGTCACCGGGGCCGGGTCACCGAGCTTCTTCACCCCGTATCCCTTGGCGACCACCACCTTGCCGTCCTGGATGACCGCGACGGCGACCCCCGGGGTGGGGAAGGTCCTGAGGGCGACGGCGACGATGGAGTCGACCGTGCGGGAGGCGAGGGCGGGGCGAGCCGCGGCGTTCGGCTGGGGTCGCTGCGCCCGGAGCGACGTCGCGAGGAGCGCCTGCGGGGCCAGCGCCGCCAGCACCAGCAGCGCCGGGAGGTGTCTCGCGACGGGGAGGCGCATGGCAGGGGCGCTCAGGGTGGAGGAAACGCGGGGGAGGCGCATGGCCGGGGGCGCGTGGGTCGGGTGGCGGGAAGGGGAGACGACAGCCCGCAGAAGCTACCGCCGGATTCAGACGCGGGCCATGCGGCGGCGGTGAGAGGAGTATAAGGAAGAAGAATCTCTCTCTGCGACGAGTCACTCGTGTTACAATGTGAATAGTCCCATTGCACAAGGTGTCGCCATGGCCATGCGTGCCAAATCTGCCCCGCGGAAGTCCGTCAAGCGCGTCGCGAGCGAGAGCGCTCGCCGCAAGCATGTCCCCAAGCCGCCGCAGGCCAAGACGCGACGACCGTCGCCCGTGAAGGGCTCGTCGCCGGCGAAGCGCGCGGGATCGGCAAGGCCGGCCGGGCGAGCGAAGCCCGCGGCACGCCCCGCCGCCGCCGAAGTGGTCCAAGTCAGCGAGTTGGCCGCCCCCGAGACGCCGCTGCCGCAGCGCGTGATGGAAGCCGCGGCGCAGGTGGCCGACGACGACGTGGAAAGGGTAGGGGAGAAGTCGTTCGGGCTGAGCGTGCATGGCGTACTGCTCACCGTGGTCGTGGAAGAACGCCGGCAGGTGGCGCGCATCATCGCGCCGCTCTTCTCCGAGAGCGCGTGTCCCGGCGACCTGCTGGCGGCGACGAACGAGATGAATGCGCGGCACATCGCCTACGGGTACACGTACGTGCGGGACGGGGAGGTACGGTACGCAGTGGAAGTGCTGCTGGCGCCGTTCCGCACGGAGGCGGTGGGGCGCGCGTTGCAGGTGGCGGCGGCGGTGGTGCGGGGGCTGGGGATGGAGGTGGATGAGGAGACGCGGCGGTGGGTGGGGGTGGGGGAGTAGGAGGCGATACGGACACGCGGGCGGCGGGTGTCCCGTCGGTGCCGACGTGCCCACGCTGACGGAACGACCAGGGGCGGCGCGCCTCACCCCTCGGTGCGGCGCCCCCTCCCTCGCGCGGCGGCCACCACCGCCACCCCCAGCGCCCCCCACACGGCTCCCACGACCAGGGCGAGCGCGCTCGCCTCGACCAGGACCCAGCACGACACCAGCGCGCCGGCCACCGGGAGGGCGACGTGCCACGGCGTTGCAGCTGCCAGCCGCCGCACCACGAAGTACCCCACCACCGACGCGGGCAGGAGGACGAAGGCGGTGAGCGCGCCGACGTCGACGACCGACACCAGCAGCGACAGCCCGTCGTCGCGGCGCGCCGCTGCCGCCTGCCCCGTCATCGCCGAAAACGCCGGCCCGATCGCCTTGGTCAGGGCGAGGAGCGTGGCCAGCCAGCCGCCGATCGCGACGCGCGTGACGTCGTAGAACGCCGTCCCCTGGCGCGCTGGGTCGGCGGCGAGTTGCGCCGGCGTCACCGGGCTCAGCGCGGCAACCAGGAACGTCTGCGCCACGAAGACCGTCCCCGCGCGTCGAGCACGCCGAACACCCCGACAGGCGCAAGCGGCCCGATGAAGAGGAGGCCGAAGACGACGAGGTCGCGCAGCGAGAGGTTGCGGCGAAGGGCAGGCGACGCGGGGGCATGCGGGCGAGTGTCGTGGGGAGGGGCACCGAGCTGACGGAGGTGCCGGAGCGCCCGGGGCGGCGCGCCGCGCGCAATGATGCACCCGCCGCCGGTGGCGCGCACCAGCGGATGCGCTCCACTCGCCTCTCCCCAACCGCCAATCCCTTGTGCTTTCCTTGCGCGACCGCTCGCTGCGCCCCGCCGCGAGGCGTGCGCCTCGCGGCGATGCTACCGCGCGCCATTGCATCGCAGCGCGGCATGGACGACGGCCGTACTCCTTCTGTGCGGCCGCCACCAGCTGCACACCTTCGCCGCTCGCCCCCCTCCACCCTCCGAGACCGGAGCGCGTCCACAATGACGCCACGCCCCCCTCACGCATCGAGCCCTCGCGCACGGCGACACGTCGCCGCGGGACTCCTCCTGGCCGCCACTTGCACCCTCGCCGCCACCAGCGCCGGCGCGCAGCAGTCGTTCGCCGACCAGCTCGCGCGCCTCGACTGGCGCTCCGTGGGTCCCATCAACAACGCCGGACGCATCTCCGTCGTGACCGGCGTCCCCGGCGATCCGCTCACCTACTACGTGGCCGGGGCCAACGGCGGGATCATCAAGACGACGAACGGCGGCACCACCTTCACCCCCATCTTCGACGACCAGGGGGCGATCTCCATCGGCGCCATCGCCGTCGCCCCCAGCGACCGCAACGTGGTGTACGTCGGCACCGGCGAGGGGAACCCGCGCAACAACGCCTCGGTGGGCGACGGGATGTACAAATCGGTGGATGGCGGCGAGCACTGGACGCACATCGGGCTCGAGAAGTCGGACAAGATCGCCCGCCTCGTCATCGACGCGAAGGATCCCGACATCGTCTACGCCTGCGTCCTGGGGCGCGAGTGGGGGCCGAGCGAGGAGCGCGGCGTCTACAAGACCACCGACGGCGGTGCGTCGTGGAAGCGCGTCCTTTACCTGGACCAGCAGACCTCCTGCTCCGACATCTCCGCCGACCCGGACAACAGCAACATCGTGTACGCCGGGATGTACACCTATCGCCGGTGGGCCTGGTACCTCGCGTCCGGCAGCGGCAAGACCGGCGTGTACAAGTCCGTCGACGGCGGCGCCACGTGGGAGGCGCTCTCCGGCCCCGACAAGTACCGCGGCCTCCCGCGCAAGGCGATGGACCGCATCGGCGTCGCCGTGGCCCCCAGCAACCCGAACATCGTCTACGTCATCAGCGAGACCAAGGACGAGGGGGAGCTGTGGCGCAGCGACGACGCCGGGAAGAGCTGGGTCACGGTGAACCGCGATCCCAACATCAACTTCCGCCCCTTCTACTACGCCGACATCCGCGTGGACCCGAAGAACCCGAACAAGCTCTTCTCGCTCTCGGGCGGGTTGTACCTGTCGGAAGACGGCGGGCGGAACTTCCGGACCATCGCCCGCGGCATCCACGGCGACCACCAGGCCATGTGGATCGATCCCGTCGACCCGCGCTACGTCCTGAGCGGGAGCGACGGCGGGTGGCAGGTGAGCCGCGACGGCGGGCTCACCTTCGAGGTGGTGAACACCTTCCCCTTCACCCAGTTCTACCACATCAACTACGACATGCAGGAGCCGTATCACGTCTGCGGCGGGCTGCAGGACAACGGGACGTGGTGCGGGACCAGCAACTCGCTCTCCGGCCAGGGGATCCGTCCGGCCGACTGGGTCAACGTGGGTGGGGGCGACGGCTTCTTCGGCGTCCCCGTGCTCGACAAGCACTGGCTCGTCTTCGCCGACGCGCAGGGGGGGATGATCACCATCACCGACCGGCGGAGCGGCGTCCGCAAGAACATCTATCCGTATCCCAACCGCGTCGGCTCGGTGGGCGACGCGATGCTCTCGCACAAGTACCGCTTCAACTGGAACTCGCCCATCGTCCTCTCGCCGCAGCACCCGGGGACGGTGTACTTCGGCGGCAACGTCGTCTTCCGGTCGCGCGACTACGGCCTGAGCTGGGAGGTGATCTCTCCCGACCTCACCACCAACGATCCGAAGAAGCAGCAGTCGTCCGGGGGCGAGATCGTGACCGACAACACCGCCGCCGAGTTCCACACCACGCTGCTCAGCATCGCCCCGTCGCCCGTGGATTCCAACGTCATCTGGACCGGGTCGGACGACGGGATGGTGCACGTAACCCGTGACGGCGGCAAGACGTGGAACAGCGTCTTCACCAACGTCCCCGGGCTCAAGCCCAACGCGTGGATCGCCACCGTGGAGGCATCGCACTTCGACGCCGGGACGGCGTACGTGAGCGCCGACCACCATCAGGACGACGACTACGCGCCGTACTTCTACATGACCACCGACTACGGGAAGACGTGGAAGAGCATCCGCGGCGACCTTCCCGACCGCGCGTGGTGGAGCCACGTGATCCGCGAGGATCCGCGCAACCGCAACGTGCTGTATGCCGGGACCGAGGCGGGGGTGTGGGCGTCGTGGGACCGCGGGACGCACTGGGTCTCCATCCGGGGGAAGATGCCGGCCGTCCCCGTGCGCGACATCCAGGTGCAACCGCGCGACAACGACCTCCTCGTCGCCACGCACGGGCGCGGGCTGTACATCCTGGACGACCTCACGCCGGTGCAGCAGCTGGCGGCGGCGCAGGGACAGGAGGCGGTGCTCTTCGACATCCGTCCGGCGACCAACTGGACGTCGTGGAACCGCGACGGGAACCTCGGGATGCGCATCTGGGCCGGCGAGAACCCGCCCAACGGCGCGATGATCTCGTACCGGCTCGAGGCGCAGCCCGCGGGCGAGGTCAACATCGAGATTGCGGACAGCAAGGGCGAGGTGGTGCGCCGCTACCGCCGCGTGCGCGACGAGGCGGGGGTGCACCGGATGACGTGGGACCTGCGCATGACGCCGCTCGCCGGTGGGGGCGGTGGTTTCGGTCGTGGAGGCGCCGCAGCGGCGCAGCGCCCCCCTGCCGACACATCACTCGCCGCGTTGCGCGCCCAGCGGCGTGCCGCCGACGAGCGCGCCTCCGAGGGGGGTGGCGACGACGAGGAGAGCTTCTTCCGCGGGCCGGCCGGGACGGCGGTCACCCCCGGCACCTACCAGGTGACGCTGATGGTCGGCGGCAAGCGCTACACCAAGCCAGTCACCGTGCGCAACGACCCGCGCATCGAGATGACGCCGGCGCAGGTGGCTGCCCAGTATGAGGCATCGGTCACTCTCGACCGACTCGGCCAGCGCGTCAACCGGGTGATCGCCAACGCCGACGACATCCTGACGCAGCTCGGCAACCTGCAGTCGACGCTCAGGCGTTCGCCTCGCGGTCCCAACACGCCCGCCGTGCTGGCGCAGGTGGACAGCACCATCACGGACCTGCGCCACTTCCGCGATTCCGTCCTCGCGCGTCCGCTCGCGGGGCTGGGCTACCGGCAGTACCCGCGGCTGCGCGAGGAGGTGCAGTCGGTGAGCGGCTCCGTGTCGCGCACGCAGTGGCCGGTGACCGCGGGGGAGCGGCTGCGGTCGAAGGAGCTGGGCGACGAGACCGACGGCGCACAGGGACGGCTCGACCAGATCATCAGCGTGCGAGTGGGGAAGATCAATTCGCTGCTGGCGGGGACGGAGCACGTGATTGCGCCGACGCCGAGGGGGATCGTGCCGTAGGGAGAAGGCTGCGATGGAAGTCGGGGGGGCGCGCATGGGGATCATCCCGTGCGCGCCCCCCACTTCGTTGTCCCTACCGAGTGAGGACGCCCGGTGTCATCCCCCACAAGACCGGTAGCCGCCCCGGTGGTCCCAGGTCCGGTCGACGTACGAGGCCTACTCCCCCGGCTTCGCCTTCGCCTTGCGCCCCGTGCTCTTCCCCTTTTCCGAGTCGGAGGAGCTGGCGCGTCCCGCCGATCCGGAGCTCCCGGCGGACGAACCGCCCGACCCCCTGGAGGGGTTGCGCCCCGACACGTAGCCGCGCCCCTTCACCACCTTGCCGTGCTCGGCGCCGCCGTCATCGGCCGGACGCTGCACCACCACGATCGGGCGTCGTCCGGAGTACCAGCCGTAGCCCCGGCCGTAGCCCCGGCCGTAGCCGTAGCCGTAGGGATCGTAGCCCCAGCTGCCGTCGTAGTAGCCGTCGCCGACGTAGTCGCCACCGCGCATCTCCCCCCGCGTGTCGGGGGGCGGGTCGCCGAGCATGGTGCGATCGAGGGCGAAGACCTCCGGGTACGAGAGGGCGACCATCACGTCGATCACCGACGGGGCCACCCCCGAATTCTCGAGCGCGACCAGACGCCCGGCGTCGAGCCCGAAGCCCTGCCCCCGCTCGGCGAGCCACGTCTGCAGCACACCGACCTCGAGAAAGCGCGACGCCTCGACCACGTCCGACAGCTGCACCGGCCCCATCGCCGCCAGGCGCGCCGGGTGCATTCCGCGCGGGCGCCCGCTGAGGGCGGCGGCGATGCTGGCCGGAAGGGGCGTGGAGGGCGGCGCCTCGCGGTAGCGTGACGCCCGCACGCCGACGTTTGAGCCGAAGGCCACGCCGCGCACGTCGAGCCATTCCCCGTCGCGCGACATCGCCATCACACTGTTCACCAGGCGCTGCTCCCCGCCGCACTGCATATCGGTGCGCAGGTACACGCGCGCGCCGGTGGCGTGCACGCTCTCGGTCCCCGTGCAGCTCCCTTGCTGTATTGTGTGGTTAGTCGAAGAGGCGTCGAGCCGGTGACGGGAGAGCACGCTGTCGCCGGCGAGCGAGACCAGGTCCACCGCGGCGGGGTTTTCCGTGGGGAGGATGCAGACGCGTTCACTGCTGGCCGGCGCGTCGCCGCGCGGCACCAGGTCCCAGCAGCCGATCCATGGCGAAAAGGGCGAGCTGTCCCCCTGCGCCCCCGCCACCGGGGCCAGCGTGAGGGCCGCCGAGACCAGGGCCAGGTGTGTGATGTGTCGGACCATGTGCGTGCCTCCGGTCAGAACCTGACGAACAAGCCGATCGAGGCATCATACCCCGAAAGGTCGATCTTGTTGAAGGTGGCGAAGTCGCCGTTCATCGGCCCCCGGGCCCAGAGGTACCGCCCTTCCGCCGTCACCCCGAAGCGGGGAGAGAGGGAGATGTCGGCCCCACCGAAGCCCGTGGCGCCCAGCGACCACCCTTTCGACTCGAACTGGTCCTCGAAGATGTCGAGCGTTTCCGGGTCGACGAATTCCCCCGACTGGCGGAGCCGGTACCAGACGGGGCCGGCGCCTCCTCCAATGAAGGGGACCACTCGGCTGGGGATCCACGCATAGCGCCCGATGGCGTGCCCCGGGGCACGGAGCGAGAGTCGCGCCGTGGCCATGATCGTGACGCGGTCGAGCGTCGTCGACTGCAGCACGGGGAGGTTGTCCTCTCCCGTGAACTTGCGCGATTCCGAGCCGGCCGTGTGTCCCGCATAGGTCGTGCCGAGCCCGATCTCGACGCGCGGGGCGACACGGTAGGCGGCCGAGAGGGAGAACGCCGCCGAGGCGAAGTCGCGCCGATCGAGCGTGAGCTCGTCGGTGAGGAAGTCGAAGATGTCGCTCTGGCCGCGGGGGGAAGCGTAGCCGGCGGCGAGGGCGAGGCGGACGGTGGGGGTACGGAAGAGGAAGCCGTCGCCGGAGCCGATTTGGGCGTGGGCGGGGAGGGCGGCGAGGATCGCCAGGGCGGCGGAGGCGAGGAGGGTGCGGGTGGGGGGAGGGAGGGGCACGGGG
>MEDZ01000038.1 GCA_001724275.1 Gemmatimonadetes bacterium SCN 70-22 | reverse complement strand
CGCTGGTCCCCTGCGGTCTGCTTCCGTCGTGCTGCCATTGAACACCTCCGCCCTCAATTTGGGGCTGGTGAGGTGTCCATCAAACCGGGTCAGGTCCAGAATTGTGCGAGGGCGGCGCCGGTGCGCCCCGCGCCAAGGCGCCGCAGAAGCAGGTAGAAGAGCGCCGCTGTCACGGCAACTTCGACGAGGCGAACGATTTGCCATCCGAGGCCCCAATCGCCGAATGCGTACCACTTGGCGACGAAGTACGCATAGCTCACGACGCTGAGCCGTCCATGTCTTTGGTACAACGCACTGACAGAAACGAGAGCGTCCCACGCACTGTCGCTGGCACGAATGAGCGGGGTGATGTCGTGAAAGTCAATCAAGTCGATGGGGCGATCCAGCGATGGGGCGAAGAGGAACACCGCCAGGAGCAACCAGATTGCGGCGAAGCAGGCGACCCCTGCGTACTGGCCCATTCGCGCCGACGCGCCGCCAGATCTCATCGCCTGGTGACCAGCGGCAGCCAGATGAGAAACGTCGCGCCCATGAGCAGGGCGATACTGAGCAAGGCGCAGACAGGTGTCGTGGGAAGCGCTTGGCGCCAGCTGACGTTCTCGTCGGCAGGTGATTCTACTTCGACGTTCGGGCGCGACAGAACGGCAGCCAGTGCGGGGAGGTAGACGACGAGCACCGAGGCGCGCCCCAGCGCCGCCGCATACGTATCGAACGTCGGCCCTCCGCTGAACGCGATGAAGCCGAAGAACAGGACGTGGGTGAGCACCGCGAGTACGAGCGACTCGCGCAGCGTGCGGGCGAGGAAGAACAGGGGGACCAGGTCGTAGAGGGAGGGCGTGTGAGGGAGGAGCGCGAGCCCCAGCAGGAGCCGGGCGTCGGCGCGACGCCATCGTAGCGCCGCGAGCGCCAGGAGGAAGCCCCACGGCATGAACAGCGGTGCCACGATGTGTGGGGCGTCGGCGATCGAGGCGCGCCATTCGGATATCCACTGCGGGTGGATTCCCGTCGCGAGAAGCGTGATCGCCGCCGCCGCCGCGATGGCGTTCACGAGGTGACGACCGCGGAGCGCCGTCAGGACGGCGAGTCCGACGTTGGGCTTGGCGGCGATCGCCACCCCCGCCCATGGGAGCCACAACGTCGCGAGGACGAGTGGGGCCCATTGCGTGCGCGAGGTGGCGATCAGGTACGCGGCGCTGAGGAGGAGCGGCCAGTGGGTGCGCAGGCGCGGCCCCAGGGCGTATCCCAGGACGGCGCCCGAGATGGTGCTGAACGCGACGCGTGCCAGCGCCACCGGCATCCACGCGAAGGGCGCGGCGAGGACGACTGCGGGGAGAGGGTAGTAGAGCGGCCAATCCCACTGGAACGCCTTACCCGGCCCGACGACGTCGTAGGGGTTCCCGCCGGCCACGAGCGCGCGCGCGGCGTGCCAGAGCTGGTCGAAGTCGGTGGACCACGCCGGCTCGTGGATGGCACGGGCGGCCGCGTACGTCATGGTGAACAGCGCCACGACCAGCATCGCGACGGCGCGGTCACGACGGGGTACCAGCTGCGCGCTCACGGGCCGGGTTTCCGGGGGGAACGCCAAGAGACGAGGAGTGCGCGCGGATGCGGGATGCCTCCCTCGTTAGGTCTTCGCAGCAGGATCGCCAGCATCGGCAGGTAGCAGAACCAGACGGTAGCGTCGCCCACCAGCTCTCCCCACGCCGCGTAGTCTGGCTGCGGCAGGTTGGCGCCGACGTAGAAGTAGAGCACATAGGTCGACGCCGCCAGGATCGCCGATTCCCACCAGGTGGTGCACACCGCGACCAGGAGGAGCTGGTCGTAGAACGACGGCGCCATCGGCATGACGGAGAGCGCGAGGAACCAGCGCGCCTCCGCCCTTCGCCAGCGGAGCGCTGCCAGCAGCAGCAACACCCCACCGCGTCGCATGACGGGAGGAACGAAGTGAGGCGCCTCGCGCACGTTCGCCATCCACTCGGCAAGCCACGTCGGACGGACGGCGAACGACGCGACGCCCAGAAGGACAGCCCCGAGTATCAGGAAGTGCCACGTGCGGGGATCGCGCGCGCCGCCGACCACCGGGAGGGCGAAGTTTGGCTTGCCGGGGACGAGAAGTGCGGCCGCGGGCAGGTAGAACGCGGCCGCCAGGTACGGCGACCATTGCACCAGGTCGATGCTGACGAAGAAGGTGACGCTCAGCAGGATGGGCCACCGCCCCCACCCGTCGCGCGAGATCGCGAACGTGAAAAGCGCGGCGCCGACGCCGGCGAAGATCGCTCGAGCCGCGACAACCGGGAGCGCTCCGAGCGGCGCGGCGATGAGGAGCGCCGGCATCGGATAGTACAACGGCCAGCGCCAGGTGAACGGCGCGTGCGGCCCCACTTCGGCGTACGGATTGTCGCCGCGCAACAACGCACCAGCGGCCGCCCAGACCTGGTCGAAGTCGCTCGTGAACGCCGGGTTCGCGATGGCGTGCTGTCGCGACCAGACGGCGGCGAGGATCCCGATGAGCAGCGCGGGGACGAGACGATCGCGCAGCGAGGATGCGGACGCCCGACCGTTCATGGCGTCGTGGCGCGTCCGCTCTCGGTCGCCGGGGGGGCAGCCATCCGAAGGCGGAAGAGATGGGGGGCGAGGCGCTCGGCGCGGTAGCCCGCAAACCAGCGCTCGGCGAAAGCCAAGGTGTCCTCGCGCGTGACCAGCAGGAATTGCTCGAGGCGGCGAAGGTCTTCCATGCGACGGAGTGCCGGGAAGCCGTACAGGCGCGCATGCACGCGCGCCGCGTCGCGTTCGAAGATCTCGAAGTCGCTCGCGCCCCGTCGCATGGATTCCGCGAAGTCGGGGAAGGCCAACTGCGATGCCATGGAGTGCGGCAGGAGGCTGACGACGGGATACATAGTACGTCGCGCTGTGAACACGACCGGCTCGCCTCGCCCGACATGGGTCGAGATGTCCCGGGCGATCCGTGCGTTCGTCTCCGTCGTCTTGCGATTGAGCGATGCGCGATGACGGATCGCCATCACCGAGAGGGCGGCCATCACCGCGAGGGCCAGTATATGCCCCCCGGTGCGGTACCGTCGAAGGCTCCACGCAATCACGGGAGCGCCGCCCAGCACCCCGACGGTAACGTAGCGATCGATGAGCACCGGCTGGAAGAGGAGCGAGAAGGCGATCAGCATGACCGGGAGCAGCACCAGCGCGAGCAGCGTCCACGCACCCCGCGATCGCGTGGGCACCGAAGCCGATACCGGAGTGGATCCGTCCGTGGGTCGCATCCCGACCGAGGCGAGTCGGAGCGAACCGCCAAGGAGTCCGATCGGCCACACCACGAGGAGCATGTAGAGCACGGCCTTTGTCACGGTCGCCGGCTGGATCCACGTGGAGACGGTCAGCGATAGTCGCTGCCCCAGGTAGAGGGGGACGCACATCGCCAGGGCCAACGGCCCCGCAGTCGCGGGTGCGAACCGCCGTGCGGTCGCCCGCCACGCGAATGGTTTCACCCGCGCATCGTTGACGCCCTGCGCGACGACGATGATTCCCCAGGTAATCACGCCGAAGTAGTGCACGAGGCACAGGGCTGCCGCGCTCAGCGCGATCGCCAGCCGATGAGTCGAAGGTGGCCACTCGCCCGCGCGCGACACCGCGAGCGCGAACAGCACCGTGCAGAGCAGCCATGGGCCATAGAAGCGCGCCTCGAACGCGTGCTGCACGATGAGCGGGTGCGTCCAGAGGGCAGCGGCGGCGGCGAAGGCGACCAGGTGGGGGAAGTTCGGCCGCAACAGGGCGTAGGTTCCGAGAAGCGTCCCCCAGACGCAGGCGAAGCTCAGGAGCCGCAACGGGAGCATCACCTGTCCCGTGAGGTCGAGCCCCCCGGATATGAATCCAACAAGGCGCTGCGCCAGATACAGCAGGGGTGCGTTGGTGTCGGCCCCCTGCGCGAGGGCGCGCAGGCTCTCTGCGACCGAGCCTCGCCCCGCCACGTGGAGCGAGACGTATTCGTCCTGCCACGCCGGTGTGGTGAAGAGCCCCCACCCATCCGCCAGGGCGAGCGTGGCTAGCTGGATCGCCAGCAGGCCCGTTCCTGCCAGCAGGAGGTCGGGGGGGCGGCGTGTATGAGAGGGGGGCGTCACGGCGGCGGTTACTGCAAGCTTCCTGCCGATGGACATCGCAGGTTGTGATCCATCCCGGGGATCGACAAATCAGTCGCCGAGGGGCCAGCTTGTCTGTCGTCCCGACATGGCGGGGAGTGGGCCGGAGCGGCACCCGGCTTGCACTCGACGAGGGGCGCGTCCACGCTGATCCACGTCCTGGAAAGGGGAGAGGAACAGCCCCGAGATGCCCGAACTCTCAGTCATTCTCCCTTGCTTCCGTGCGGCGGCGTTGGCGCGTCGGTCGGCGGAGCAGTTGTCGGCGTATTTCGCGGAGTTTCCACATTCCTGGGAACTGATCGTGGTCGACGACGGCGGAGGGGACTTTCCGGTTGCTCCCTTCGACGACCTGCCGGGCGTTCGCCTGCTCACGCTTCCGCACAACCACGGCAAGGGGGCCGCCGTCCGAGCGGGAATGCTCGCCGCCACCGGAGATGTCCGCATCTTCACCGACGTCGACCTCCCCTACGACCTCGACCTCATCCCCACCATCTCCGCCATCATACGCGAGCGCGGCTTTCACGTCGTCATCGGCGATCGCTCGCTCCCCGAGTCCCGCTACATCGCCGAGCTCACTCCCGCCCGAAAGGCGGCGTCGGCGATCTTCACCACCTTCGTGGGGACCATGGTGACCGGCGGCTTCTTCGACACGCAGTGTGGGCTCAAGGGGGTGCGGGGCGACGTGGCCGACGAGCTGTTCCGGCTGCAGCGCCTGGACCGGTTCGCCTTCGACGTCGAACTGATCTACCTGGCGCTCAAGCACAAGCTCGACGTCCACCGCATTCCGGTGCAGCTGCGGAACAACGAGACGTCGTCGGTGCGCCTGTGGCGCGATGCGGCCCGCGGCTTCGTCGACGTATTCCGCATCAAGGCCAACCAGCTACGGGGGGTGTACGCGAGCGACCGGCTCGAAGCGATCAGGCAGCGCGAATTCGAGGAGGTCCGCGCCCGAGCAACGTCCGGCGCCGCCATCTCCCGCACGGACGGGCAGCATGTCGTCGCCTGAGGGCGCGCTCCTCCGGACGCGCCTGCGCGCCCACCTCGAGATCGCGCGCCCCGACCACTGGTTCAAGAACGTCTTCGTCATCCCCGGGATCGTCGTCGCCATCGGAACGATCCCCGTCGTCGACGGGCGCGCCCTCGTCATCCGCACCCTGGTGGGCGCACTCGCCATTTGTACCATCGCCTCCAGCTACTACACGCTCAACGAGCTGCTCGACGCCCCGTACGACCGCCTCCACCCCACCAAGCACACCCGCCCGGTGCCCGCGGGGGAGGTGAACGTCGCCATCGGCTACGCGCAGTGGCTCGTCCTGTTCCTCGCGGGGATGGCGATCGCGTGGACGGTGTCGCCCTTCTTCATGGCGACGTTAGGCATGCTCTGGGTGATGGCCTGCCTGTACAACATTCCGCCCATCCGTACCAAGGACAAGCCGGTCCTCGACGTGGTCTCGGAGGCGGTGAACAACCCGCTGCGGATGATGGCGGGATGGTTCATCGTCACCAGCGAGACGCTCCCTCCGGTCTCGCTCCTCCTGAGCTACTGGATGATCGGGTGCTACTTCATGGCGCTCAAGCGCTTCGCCGAGTTCCGCAACATCGACGACCCGGCGCGCGCGGCCGCCTATCGGAAGTCGTTCGCCTGGTACACTGCCGACCGGCTCATCGTCTCCGTGATGTTCTACGCGGCGGCGTCGATGCTCTTCTTCGGGGCCTTCTGCATGCGCTACCGGATGGAGTTGATCCTCGCCTTCCCCATGGTGGCGCTGGTCATGGCGATGTACCTGCGCGTGGCGCTCCGCCCGCACAGCGCCGCCCAGCAGCCGGAGCGCCTGTATCGCGAGCGCGGGCTGATGGCGGCCGTGGTGGGGACGACGGTGCTGATGGCCGCGCTGCTGTACGTCGACCTCCCGGCCATGCATCGATTCTTCATGCCGACGGCGCCGACGCAGCTCGAAGGCCGCCCCTAGTCAGAAGCCCGAGATGCAGGCAATGAGCGTGTCAGCTGCTCGCCAGCCTCGAGCGCGCGCGCGCCAGGCCCGCGCCGATGCGCAGCATGGCTACCTCAAGCCATTCGGGCGCCTCTCCCTCGTTCGGTCTCCGCAGGATCGCGATCAACGACGGAAGATAGACGAATGCCAGGAGTGCCATCGCGCCGGTGTTCACGTAGTCCATCCAGGTCGAGAATTGATCGAGGGGACGCACCCAGAAGTTGGCGAAGTGTGTGCCGATCGCCAGCAGGAGAATGCTCCTAAGTGACTGTGGCACCGTGAAGAGGATCAGCGCCTCCTGGACGCCCGGTGTTCCTGGCATGACCGATAGCGCTGCCAGCCAGCGGGCCTCGGGGCGACGCCAGCGCATGAGGGCGAGGAGGAGGAGCGCGCCGCCGGGTCGCAACGCGTACGGCGTGAAGTGTTCGCCCCCTCGGATTGCCTCCAACCATCGCATGGGCCACGTCGGCTGGAGCGCGAAGGATCCCAATACCAGTGCGACGGAGAGAGCAACCGAAACCGCCAGCCACTTGTTCGAGCGCGCCGTCGACAGCACTGCTAGTCCCATATTGGGCTTGCAACTGACCACCCAACCGAACGCCGGTGACATTGCGGCACACGCGAGCAGTGGAGCGAATTGGACGAACGAAACCGCGAAGAGTAGCGAGGCGCTCAGCAGCGCCGCCAGGTGCGAGTAGCCGTTTCGCGATACGAGAAACGTGAAGCAGCCGGCCGACACCGAGGCGAATATCGCGCGCGCCGTGATGACGTCGAGGTACGAGAGGGGCAGCGCCGGGAGGAGGGCGGGGAGGGGATAGTACAGCGGCCATGGCCAGTCGCCCCACTCGCGCCCCGGCCCGATGACGGAGTATGGGTCTTGGCCGAGTCGAAGGGCTCGTGCCCCATACCAGATTTGGTCGAAATCGGACTGGAAGTGGGGTTGGCGGCTGGCCACAAAATGGACATAGAGCACCGCGAGCGCCGCCACGAGAATCGCCAGTGGGAGCCTGATCGATGTGTCAGGTGCTCTCGACGTCGGTTGAACGCTCAAGCCCGTATCCTCGTCGCCCTCACCCCGCCCGCTTCAGCCACTGCGCCACCTCGCGCAGCGTCGCCCGCTTGCCGTACATCAGGATCCCCGTGCGATAGATCCGCGCCGCCAGGTACACGGCGATGTAGCACGCCGCCATGAGCGTGACGATGGACAGCGCGATGTCCCACGGCGCCACCTCGGCGGCACTCATCCGCAGCGGCATCATGATGGGCGCCGTGAATGGTATCCACGCCAGCATCTGCGCCAACCTCCCGTCCGGAGCCCCAAGCACTGGCTGCAGGAACATGACGCCGGCCACCAGCAGCAGGACGATGGGCATTTGCGCCTGCTGTGCCTCGGCCTCGCTGGTCGTCATCGCACCCACTGCGGCAAAGAGCGATGAATAGAGGATGTACCCCAGCAGGAAGTACAGCAGGAGAACGACCGCCATCCCCACCCCGATCTCGGGGAGCTGGATCGGCGACGCCGCGAGCCCAAGCGCCCGCAGGAGGCCCCCGCGATACCGCGCCAGCAGCAGCGATGCCGCGAGCCAGATGACCATCTGCGTGAGCCCCACCGCCCCCACCCCCAGCACCTTCCCCGCCAACAGCGTCGCCGGGCGCACGCTGGCCACGATCACCTCGGCGACACGCGTCGTCTTCTCCTCGATCACGCTGCGCAGCACGTTCTGCCCGTACAGGAGGATCGTCATGTACAGGAGCATGGCCACGCCGATGGCGAACACGAGCGACAGTCGACCCGACCCGGCCCGCCCGCTCGCCGTGATCCGGTCGGCCTTGAGCTGCACGCGCGTTCGCGTGATGCGCTCGGCCGACGCCTCGCTGACCCCCTCGGCTTGCAGCTGTGCGGCCAGCACCCGGCGCTGCACCACCCCGCGCAGGAAGTCCATGTCGGCCAGCGCCGTCGCGTTGACCCCTGCATAGCGGGCGCCCCCCTCCACCAGGAGGCGCGACGGAAAGACGAGGTACCCCTTGAGGCGACGAGCGGCCACGTCGGCGGTCGCGGTCGACTCGGCGGCGGCGAGCCCCGCCTCCGTGACCCGCACCACCCGGGTGGCCGACGGGTCACCGGTGATGCCGCCACCCAGGTCGAATGCGACCAGCTCCCCGAGGTTCGTCCCCGTGGCGTCGAGGATGCGGATCCGGCTCACGTCGTCCGACGCCTTGGTCCGCTGCCCCATGTAGGCGGGGAGGAACATCAGCGCCGCGAAGAGGAACGGGCCGAACAGCGTGGCCACCAGGAACCACCGCGTCCGCACGCGCTCGAGATACTCCCGCTTGACGACCGCCCAGAGAACTCGCATGGACTCCCGTGTGTGTGAGTGCACCGTCCAAACCGCGGATGCCGGCTCAAGCTAAGCGGGCGCGCCGTCTCCCTGCAAAAGGACCCGCATCGCCCGTTGCAGCACCGCCGCCGCGATGTCCACCTTGTATCCGTTGTGCGCCAGCGGCGCCGCATCGTACAACGCCCGCTGCGCCAGCGTCTCGACGTCGTCGTCGCTCAACCCCCCGGAGCCGACGTCCTCCTCGATGGAGTCGGTCACCCGCCACGGGTGCGACGCCACCCCTCCCAGCACCAGGCGCACCTCGCCGTCGGTGCGCCGGAGGGCCGCCACCGACACCAGGGCGAAGTCGAAGGCCGCGCGCTGCGTCACCTTCTCGAAGTGCTGCACCCCGCCGCAGGAGGCCGCCGGGATGGTCACTGCGGTGACCATCTCGCCAGGTGCAAGTACCGTCTCGCGGTCCCCGGGGAGGTGGGCCCGGGCGTAGAAGTCCGCGATGGCGACCTCGCGCTCTCCCTCGCCTCCCGCCACGTGCACGACCGCCTCCAGGGCGGTGAGCGCCACCGCCGGGTCCGATGGGTGTACCGCCACGCAGGGGCCGCTCCCGAAGATGGCGTGGTACTGGTTCTCCCCCACCGCCGCCCGGCAGCGGTCGCCCCCGTTCTTGTGGCACGAGAGCCCGCTGCGGAAGTACCAGCAGCGCACTCGCTGGCACAGGTTCCCGCCCAGCGTCCCCATGTGGCGCAGCGCCTCCCCGCCCACGGCGGCGCAGCTCTCGGCCAGGAGCGGAACGGCACTGCGCAACGCCGCGTTGCGGGACAGGTGCGCCAGGCGCGCCGCCGCACCGATCCGCACTCCCCCGTCGGCGAGCCATTGCACCTGCGCGGCCCCGGGGAGCCGCCGCACGTCGACGACGAGCGCCGGCGATGCGAGCGCATCCCGTTGCAGCGGGAGGAGGTCGGTCCCCCCGCCGAGCGGGTACGCCCCGGGGAGGCGGAGGAGCGAGGTCGCTTCTGCGAGGGAGCCGGGGCGGCGATACTGGAACGGCGACATGCGGCGCGTGGAGTTTCAGTGGGGAGCGGAGGGCGCTAAGTTCCCGGCGTGATGCCCCCTCCGGAGCCGTCGCGCCGCCCAGTCGTGAGAGTCCTTCCCTACGCGTTAGGCACCGGCCTGGCCGGAGTGCTCGCCCTCACGCTCGCCGCCTGCGCCCCGGCCGGGGATGCCGACCCGTCCGCACGCCAGGGCGTCGGCGATTCCGTCTCCGCGATCGCACCTCCGACGCCGGCAGGCGTCGACTCGACGGCGGTGGCGGAGGACACGGCGGTTGCGGCGTCGCCCGGCTCCCCCCAGGCACGGGAGGTGCCGCGGCTGGCGCCGCTCGCCGACACCATCGCACAACGTCTCGTCTTCGTCCCCCTGGGGCAAGAGTGGTTTGCGGCGGCGGGACGCGCCAGGCGGCTGCTCGTGGACCTGGGGCGTCTCGACATCGACCTCAAGAAGGATCCCACGCGGCTGGCCGCCTTTCGCACCGCCGCCGCGGCGAGGTCGCCCGTCCCCGTCGGGACCCGCTTCCGCCTGCGCGGGGCGTGGGGGAGCGACGATGCCACGGTGAGCGGCTTCGACACGTGGAACGGACGCATCGTGGCAACGCTCGAGGTGTCGCCGCTGGTGGACTCCATCGCCCGCGCGACCGATCCGCTGGTCGTCTCCGCACAGCGCGTGTCGGCCCCGGGCTCTACCGCCCCGGCGGCGTGCGACCGCACGCCGGACCGCGCCCTCCTGGACCGCATGGCGCAGCTGGCCAGGCTGGCCGAGGACTCGCTGCGCTCGTCGCCAGACCAGCCCATCTACCCCCGCCTCAAGGGGGCGCTCAGGGCCAGGCGCAGCGTGGCGGCGGGGTGCTTTGCCCGGTGGCGCGGGGCGGTGATCGTCACCTTGTACGCCGGCGACTACGAGTGGGTGCGCGAGCGCGTCCTCCTGGTGGGCGATTCCACCGTGCAGGGGGCCCCGGTGCGCGACCTGCGCTTCCGCGCCCACGAGGCCCTGCACGCCCTGGATGCGGACGGCGACGGCGTCGACGACCTCGCCGCCCGCGCCTGGACCCCGCGCGGGGGCGGCACGGTGATCCTGAGGCTCACCGACGCCGGACGCTTCGAGCGGCTGGCGGCCGGCTTCTCCTGGGAACGTTAGGCGGCGGCGAGGGCGCTACAGCGCACGAAAGCGGATGAGGGTGTATCCTTCCTCGTCGTCGGCGATCCGCCGGTTGTAGTCGATGTAGAAGTCGGTCGGGAAGCCGTAGGCGCGGTCGTAGCTGGCATCGACGCGGTCCGCGCGACGGTCGAGCGCATCCTGGATGATGGCGAAGAGCCCGTCGACGGTCGGGTAGAGGTAGGCGAGCGACGAGGGAACGGGGGTGAACGACCCGTCGATCTCGCGGGAGATGACCTGGTGGTTCTGGACCACGATGCGGACGGCGACGCCGCCCAGGGTGCAGAAGCAGTCGCGGCGCACGACGTACTCGTAGTCGTCGATGAAGTTGGCGGACCAGGTGCGCCGCGCGCGATCGAGGTCGCGTTGCTCCAGGCCCCAGTCGTCGTCGATCCCGGTGATGACGGTGCACGCCGATGAGGCGAGCGCCAACGTGACGAGGAGCAGGGGAGTGAAGACGCGTACCAGCGAGCGACGAACGGGCGACGAACGAGCGAGGGGCATGGAACTCCTCCGAGTGACGTGGCGATGCCGTGGAGAGCGAATCCGGCAGGTGCATCGTCCACCCTACGAACGAACCGTGCCGTTCCCCTTTCCCCGTCCCATCCCAGTGGAGGACACGGTGGCGGGTGCGGCCCCTGTCCCGGCGGTGGGACGGTCCGCTGGCCGTGGTTTGGGACAGCATACGCCGCGCCGGACGCCGGGCGACTCGCCTGCCGCTGCCGTCGGAAGGGGTCGGGGGGCGATGGTCCCCCTCTCCCTGGCTGCGCTCCTGCTCGCCGCCTGTTCGCCCGGGCTGAGGCCGCTCCCGGGGCCGGCCGACCCGGCTCCCGACCCGATGGAGCTCCCGATCCCGGCGAACCCGGCGACGGCGGGGGTGCCCGCGGGCGAGGTGGCGCGCCTGCTCGCGTCCAAGCGCCTCATGGTCCCGGTGGCGGGGGTCGCCCCCGAGCGCGTCGCCGACACCTTCACCGCCAGGCGCGGGCAGCGCATCCACTCGGCGCTCGACATCATGGCGCCGCGCGGGACGCCGGTGGTGAGCGCCGGCGCGGGGAAGGTGTGGAAGGTGCGGTCGAACACCCTTGGCGGACTCACGGTGTACGTGCTCGACGCCGACGAGCGTTTCGTGTACTACTACGCGCACCTCGACCGCTACGCCAAGGGATTGGCGGAGGGGCAGGCGCTGCAGCCCGGGGACGTGATCGGCTACGTTGGTACGACGGGGAATGCGCCGCCCAACACGCCGCATCTCCATTTCCAGGTGCTGTTGTACAAGGGGAACGGACGCTGGTGGGATGGCGACCCGTTGAACCCGCGACCATACCTCGCCAGGGAAGGGCGGGCCCGCTGATCATGATGAAAGGAAAGGAACGTGCCGAGTTGCGCGCCGAGGCGCATCACCTCGACCCGATGGTGCACATCGGGCACCAGGGGCTCACCGACACCGCGCTGGGGGCGCTCGATGACGCGTTGCGCACGCACGAGCTGGTGAAGGTCGCGATCGCCCGCACGATCGAGGCGTCGCCGAAGGAGCTGGCCGGCGAGATGGCCGAGTCGTTAGGCGCGGAGGTGATCCAGGCCATCGGGCGCAAGGTGACGCTGTACCGGCACAATCCGGAGCTGTGGCGGGAGCCGCGGAAGCTGCCACCGTGGAAGTAGGGGGCGGGCCCGTCAGGGTGCCGGGGGGCGCGGACGGGCATCGGGCGGCTCGGCGTCGCGTGCCACGGCATCACGTCGCGCGAGGATGATCGCCACCGCGGGCCAGTACATCGCCAGCATCACGTAGCGCAGGTCGAGGAGGCGGGCGGGGTCGGTGCTCCCCCGCAGGTGCAACGTGAAGAGGAGTCCGCCGACGATGCTGGTGAAGGCGAGGAACATGAGCTCGCGGCGTGACTTCGGGACCAGGAAGAGGAGGAGTTGGTCGGCGAAGAGCGCGGTTTGCGGGAGCGCCGCCATGGCGATGACGAGTCGCGCGTCGGCGGAGCGCCAGCGGAGGAGCGCCAGGAGCACCGGGAGGCCGAGGAGGGTGCGCAGGGGCGAGGGGTGGGCGTGCCCCGAGCGGACGGAGGCGAGCCACTCCAGCGGCCAGGATGGCATCACCAGCAGGGTGAGGGCGGCGAAGGCTGCCCCCCCGACGATCATCGCCCAGGAGGGGCGCCAGGCCATGGCGGCGAGGCCGAGGTTGGGCTTGCAGGCCACGAGCCACCCCAGCGCCGGGGTCAGCGCGGCGGCGGCGATGTAGGGCGACCATTGCCCCAGGTTGGCCGCCATCAGGAAGGGGAAGGAGAGGAGGACCAGCGCCAGGTGGAGCCAGCCGCGCGGGGCGAGCCCCCACCCCAACAGCGCGCTCCCCAGCGCCACGAAGAGGGCGTGCGAGAGGGCCAGCGGAAATGGCGTGAAGGGGACGGCGGCGACGAGGGCGGTGAGGGGGTAGAAGAGCGGGTCGGCGATGTGGTACGGGGGGCCCGAGGGGAGGGTGGCGTAGGGGTTCCCGCCGGCCAGGAGGACGCGGGCGCCGAACCACCAGGCGAGGTGGTCGCCGAAGAACCCCGGACGGGCGGCGAGGGCCCACGCGAGGACGCCGCCGTAGCCGCCAGCCGCAATGGTGGCCGCCAGCCGCGTGCGGAGCGCGCGCGTCACCCGCACCCCCGCGCCTCGCCGGCGGGCGCCGTGGTCACGCGCGACGCAGCGCCTCCAGCACGCGCCACGGGGTGAGCGGGAGCTCGGCGGGCTCGACGCCTAACGCGTCGGCCACGGCGTTGGCGATGGCCGGGGCGGTGGGGATGATGGGAGGCTCGGCGAGCCCCCGCGCCCCCACGTGGTTGGCCACGGTGTCGCTCCCCGCCACGCAGACGGCGTCGATGACCGGGACGTCGGCCAGGGTCGGGATCCGGTACTCGTGCATCGAGGCGTTGAGCGGGCGGCCGGTGGCCGGGTCCAGGCGTCGCTCCTCGAACAGGGCGAAGCCGAGCCCCTGGAGGATCCCCCCTTCCAGCTGGCTCTCGGCGAGGAGCGGGTTGATGATGCGCCCCGCGTCGTGGGCGGCCACGATGCGCAGCACGCGGACGACGCCGGTGTCGGCGTCGACTTCCACCTCGGCGAACTGGGCGCCGAACGACATGAGCCCCACGTTGTCGGGATTGGGGCCGCGGCTCCCGTGCCCCATGATCATGACGTTGCCGAGCTTGCGGGTGATCTCGCCGAAGGCCAGGCGGCGCGCGCCGTCGCGGGTGGCGACGATCGAGTCGCGGGCGACGAGGTCGTCGGGGTGGCACTCGAGGAGCTCGCTGGCCGCGTCGAGGAGGGTGTGGCGCGCCTCGTCGGCGGCGGCGCGGACGGCGGGGCCGACCGAGGCGGTGGTCATCGACCCCCACGAGTTGCCGGCGTAGGGGGTGCGCTCGGTGTCGCCGAGGATGACGCGCACGTCGGCGAAGCGCGCGCCTAACGATTCGGCGGCCAGCTGGGCCAGGATGGTGCGGGCGCCGGTGCCGAGGTCCTGCGTGCCGGTGAGGACGTCGACGGTGGCGTCGGAGTTGAGGCGGACGGTGGCGTAGGCGGGGGGACCGCCACCGGCTCCCCAGACGCAGGCGGCCATGCCGGTGCCGCGACGGAGGTTGCGGCTGGCGGAGGAGGGCCGGGATCGATCGTCGGCGGCCCCGGCGTCGGCGGGCGGGGCGTCGGCGGCTGGGGCGTCGGCGGCCCGGGCGTCGGCGCGCGCGACGGGGCCCCCCCCCGACAACAACGTATCCCCGCTCCCGCCCTCCCCCCGTACCACTTCCTTCCCCCTCGCATCCTCCCCCCACCCCTTCCACCCGAAACGCCTCGCCCCCGCCTCGTAGCACTCCCGCAGCCGGTTCGACGAGTACGCCCGGTCCCTGGCCTCGTCGCGCTCGGCGAAGTTCCGCAGCCGCAACGCCAGCGGGTCCATCCCCAGCGCGCGCGCCAGCACGTCCATCGTCCGCTCCAGGGCGAACGCCCCCTCCACGTGCCCCGGCGCGCGGAAGGCCATCATCGGCTGCGTGTTGACCCAGGCGAACGTCTCGTGCGTCCGCACGTTGGGGCAGTGGTACAGCTCGCGGTAGATCGCCGCCGGACTCCCCTCCCACCCCGCCGCGCCCAACGGGACCTCGCACGTCACATCGATCGCCACCAGCGTCCCGTCGCGCCGCGCCCCCAGCGTCACCACCTGGCGCGAAGGGGGGCGGTGCCCGCCGTCGCCCTGCTCCTCGTGACGCGTGGGGACGCACCGGACCGCCCGCCCCGTGCGCCGCGCCAGGAGCGCCGCCACCAGGGTATGGGCCCCGGCGTTGTTCTTGGCCCCGAAGCCCCCTCCCATGTGTTCCTTGATGACCCGCACGTGCGACCGGGGGAGCCCCAGCGCCGTGGCCACCTCGTCGCGCACCCGGTACACCCCCTGCGTCGACTCCCAGATGGTCACCCGGTCGCCGTCCCACTCCGCCACCGCGGCGTGCGGCTCGAGCGGGGTGTGCAGCGCCGACGGCGTCCGGTACTCGCGCGTCACCGTCACCTCCGCCCCGGCCAGGGCGCGCGCCACGTCGCCGCGCTCGGTCACCTGCGGCGAACCGCGCAGGAGGTTGGAGCTCCCGCGCACCAGGGGGGCGCCGGGGGCAGTGGCGTCCTCGAAGGTGATGGCGAACGGCGCCGCGTCGACCGTCACCCGCACCGCCGCCGCCGCGGCCAGCGCCGCCTCGCGCGACTCGGCGCAGACCGCGGCCACGGGCTGGAACGGATACAGCACCGCCGCCCCGAACAGGGGGATTCCGCCGGCCTTCATGGGGCGGGGGAGGTCGGCGGCGGTGAGGACGCCGACGACCCCCGGCAGCTGCAAGGCGGCCGCCGCGTCGATGGCGGTCACCGTCCCGCGCGCCACCTCGGCGCGGACGAACGCCGCATGCAGCATCCCCGGACGCTGGAGGTCGGCGGTGTACCGGGCCCGCCCCGTCACCTTGTCGCGGGCGTCGACGCGCGGAATGCGCGCCCCGACGATGGACAGCTCGGCGTCCGCTCCCCAGGGGGCCGGCTCGGTGGCCGGCACCTCCAGCACCTTCGCCTCCGTCCGCCCCTCGACCTCGACGGTGGTGGTGACGAACCGCTTGCGCGGCGAATCGTTAGGCACGCTCACGGCCGGCCGTCCGCGCCGGTCACTCGCGCCGCATCGGCCATCGTCGCATCGGCCATCGCTGCCGCGGCGGCATGGATCGCCCGCACGATCTTGGGATACGTCCCGCACCGGCAGAGGTTGGCGCTCATCGCGCGGGCGATCGCCGCATCGCTGGGCGACGGGTCGCGCGCCAGGAGGGCGAAGGCCGCGAGGACCTGCCCCGGGGTGCAGAAGCCGCACTGCACCGCGTCGTGGGCGATGAACGCCTCCTGCAACGGGTGCAACGCGTCGCCCCGGGCCACCCCCTCGATGGTCGTGATCGCATCCCCCTCGCACCCCTGCGTGAGCGTGAGGCACGACAGCACCGGCTCTCCGTTCACGAGCACCGTGCAAGCCCCGCACTCTCCGCGTTCGCACCCGGGCTTGGCCCCGGTGAGGAAGAGGCGGTCGCGCAGCGTGGTCAGCAGCGACTCGTGCGGCTCGGGGGCCACGTCACGCACCTGCTCATTCACGGTGAAACGCATGGCTGTCCATCTAGGGGAGATCGTGCCCGCTGTCCAGCACCGGCGCGTTCGGGGAGTGTGGTTGGGGAGTTCCAACGGGGCGCCGCCCGGCGGTAACGGCTATTGCCGAGTGCCGCGACAGGATATCTTGAATCTCCGCACCCATACCCGGCCAAACCTACTCCGATCATGCCGTACGTCATCACCGAAGCCTGCATTGGCACCAAGGACAAGGCCTGTGTCGATGTCTGCCCCGTGGACTGCATCTACGAGGGGGAGCAGCAGCTGTACATCCACCCCGACGAGTGCATCGACTGCGGCGCCTGCGAGCCCGAGTGCCCGGTGACGGCGATCTTCCCGGAAGAGGATGTCCCCGCCAACCTGCGGCAGTACATCCAGATCAACCGGGACGTCTTCACCAGCGACACCCCGCCTGGGCGCCCGACGCGCTGACGCCCCTGGCCCGGAGCGGATGGGGGGGCGCTTGCTCCCTCCGGGCGCGGACGCGCCTCGCGTTCGCTCCTGACCACCGCCGAGATGCTGCGCGCGATCACGCTCGACTACTGGGACACCATCTACCTCGGCGCCTCCGTGCCCGTGCGCATCGAGCGCCGGCAGGAGGCGCTGTCGCACATGCTGAGGCGGCTGGGGCGCCCGCTCCCCCCTGACGAGTTCGAGAAGCTCTACCGCGCCTCCGCCATCGAGGCCCAGCGATGGTGGCGCGAGGAGCACCGGGGCTACACCACGGCCGACCGCATCCGCTGGCTCCTGGCCCAGCTGGGGATCGAGCGACCCGAGGGGTGCGAGCACATCGCCGAAGCCTCGGCGGCGGTCGATGCCTCCCTCACCGAACACCCGCCGCAGCTCCTCCCTGGGGCGCGAGACGCGATCGAGCGGCTGGCCGAGCGATTCGCCCTGGCCATCGTCTCCGACACCGGCTTCGCCAGCGGGCGCGCGCAGGACCGCCTCCTGGAGCAGGACGGGGTGCGGCACCACTTCCGCGCCACGGTCTACTCGATGGACGTCGGCCACGCCAAGCCCCGCCCGGAGCCCTTCCGCGCCGCGCTCGATGCGCTGGGCGTTCCGCCGCACGAGGCGCTGCACGTGGGCGACATCGAGCGCACCGACGTGGCGGGGGCCCTCGGGGTCGGGATGCGCGCGGTCCGTCTCGATGCGGTGAGGACGAGCGGCCCCTCGGCCGCCGAGCACGTGGCGACGAGCCTGACGGCGCTGGCGGAGTATCTCACGAGATAAGAGACGACAAGCGGCGATCGCGCCCGAGTCGTGGCCCCGCGAGCGGCCTCACCTCGTCCTTCCGCCTTCTCGTCCTCTCGACCTCCGCACCTTCCCCAGGAACTCCGCCAGCACGTGATTGACGGCCGCGGGGCGTTCCACGTTGGCCACGTGCCCGGCGTCGGCGATGATCTCCAGCGTGCTCCCCCTGATGGCGGCGTGCATCAGCGCCGCCTCGCTGGGCGGGGTGAGGACGTCGTCGCTCCCCACGACGATCAACGCCGGGACGTCGATGGTGCCTAACGTGGCGGTGGAGTCGGGGCGGTCGCGCAGCGCCTGCAGCGCCCCGATCACCCCCTCCACGGGAGCGCTGGCCAGCATGCGGTGCACCTCGTCCACCACCTCGGGGCACTTCTCGCGCGTCCGCTTCCCCACCATCCCCGTGATCATCGCATCGGCCACCGCCGCGCTCCCGCGCTCGCGGGCCAGGGCGATCATCTCGTCGCGCCGCGCACGCCCCTCGGGGGGGTCGCTCCCCGCGCGCGTGTCCATCAGGACCAGCCCCTGTACCCGCGCGCGGTGGCGGCGCCAGAACGCCATCGCCACGTAGCCGCCCATCGACAGGCCGCAGATCACCGCCGGGCCGATCCCGAGCGCAGCGAGGAGGGCGGCGACGTCGTCGGCGTACTGGTCCATGGAGTACGGCGGGGCGCCGCGGCTCCCGCCGAACCCCCGCAGGTCGGGGGCGATGCAACGCGCCTCTCCCTGCAGGGCGGCGAGCTGGGCGTTCCAGAGCGTCCGGTTGTGCGGGAAGCCATGCAGGAAGACGATCGGCTCTCCCTGGCCCACGTCGTCGTAGCAGATCTCGGTCTGGCCGTATGACGAGAGCATGGCGGCGATTCCTGACGCCCTGTGGCGACGCGGAGGGGAGCGGGGTGGCCGCGGCGCGGGCGGCGTGGCAAGCGCGTCCGGAAGCCGGCGGAGGGGCGGATAACATGGCGACCGCCACCCCGACGGGTCAAAGGGGTGGAGGGGGGTGCTAGATTACCATGCATGAGCGCCCCTGCCGGCCCTGCTGCCGGAGCCGCCCTTGCCGTACATACAGTGACCCCATCCAGGAAACCCGATCCCCAGCGCCCGCTTTTCCTCGACACCCCCGAGGCGGCTGACGCATTCCTGACGTCGATCGAGAAGACGCAGGTCGTCGCCCTCGACACCGAGGGGGCATCGTTCCATCGCTACGTCGACCGGATCTACCTCCTCCAGCTCTCGACGGAGGCCCGGCACGCCATCATCGACCCCCTCCGGGTCGACTCGCCGGCGCGCCTGGGGGCGCTGCTGGAATCGCGCGAGGTCGAGGTCGTCTTCCACGACGCCGACTACGACCTGCGCCTGCTGCACCAGGATTACGGCTGGCGGGTCACCAACATCTTCGACACGCGCATCGCCGCCCAGCTGCTCGGGGTGAAGGCGTTCGGGCTGGCCGCCCTCCTGGACGAGAACTTCGGCGTCAAGCTCGACAAGAAGCACCAGCGCGCCGACTGGTCCATGCGACCGCTGACCCATGACATGCTCGACTACGCCGCCCAGGACACGATGCACCTCCTGGCGCTTCGCTCGCGGCTTCGCGAGGCGCTGGAGAAGAAGGGGCGCTGGCATTGGGCGCGCGAGGAGTTCACCCGTCTCGAGGGGACGCACTGGGACGCCGAGGACCCCTCGGCGTCGTTCCTCCGCATCAAGGGTGCGCGCGACCTGTCGCGTCGCGAGCTCGCCCTGCTGCGCGAACTCGTCGCCTGGCGCGACGGAGTGGCGCGAGAGCTGGATCGCAGCACCTTCCGGGTGGTGAGCAACGATGTCCTGCTGGAGCTGTCGCGCCGCTCGCCGCACGCGATGGACGAATTGCGCGGCGTGAAGGGGATCGGGCGCGGCATCCTGGAAAAGCGCGGGGACGAGATCCTCGAGGCCATGGCCCGGGGACGCGCCGTCCCCGATGCGGAGCTGCCGCGCTTTCCCAAGGCGCCGCGGTGGGACCGCGACCCGCATTTCGACGATCGCGTCGCACGGCTCAAGCGCGTGCGTGACGAGGTCGCGGCCGACCTCGGGCTCGACCCCGGGGTGCTGTGTTCGCGCGATCGCATGGAAGCCGTGGCCCGTGCCAAGCCCCACGCCCTCGAGGAGGTGGAGGCGATTCCCGAGCTGCGGGGGTGGCAGGTGGAGGTGCTCGGGAGCGGCTTCGTGAAGGCCCTGCGCGACCTGCCTAACGGGAGCTCCACCGGGGCCGAGGCGCAGGACTCGGCGTCGCGGGGCGCGTCGTCGAAGGGTGCGGCACCGAAGGGTGCGGCCCACAAGGGTGCGGCCCCCAAGGGTGCGGCGTCGGCCGACGAGGATTCGCCGTACCGTGATGGCTGAGTGGGGAGCGGAAGGGCGGGGGGGAGGCTTCCCTCGCTTCGGCCGGTGGGCGCGCCGCGGCGGGAAGGTGGCGCGGCCGCTGGCGTTGGCGCTGGCCATGTCGTCGGCGCTGGCGCCGGCCGTGATGGCCCAGAACGGCGGTGCCCGCACCGCCGCGAACGCCCCCGAGCGCGGGCTCCCCTACGCCCCGTCAGCCGGCACTCCCAGGTCCGACACGCTCGCCCCGCCGCTCCCGCGGGAGTTCCGGGCGGTGTGGATCGCCACCGTCTCCAACATCGATTGGCCGTCGCGCCCCGGGCTCCCCGTCGACTCGCAGAAGACGGAGCTGCTCGCCATCCTCGATCGGGCGGCGGCGGTTCGCCTGAACGCGGTGATCTTCCAGGTGCGCCCCGCCGCCGACGCGCTGTATCCGTCACGGCTCGAGCCCTGGTCGTACTTCCTGACCGGGGCCCAGGGGCGCCCGCCGCGCCCCATGTGGGACCCGCTCGCCTTCGCCATCGCCGAGGCGCACAAGCGCGGGATGGAGCTGCACGCCTGGTTCAACCCGTATCGCTCCCGCCATCCCGCCGACACCACGCGCACGGCGTCGCCGCTTCACGTCTCGCGGACCTTCCCGGCGCTCGTCCACAAGTACGGCGCGTTCGAGTGGATGGACCCCGGCGAGGCGCGCGTGCGGCGGCACACCATCGACGTCGTCCTCGACGTGGTGCGTCGCTACGACGTGGACGGCGTCCACATCGACGACTACTTCTACCCCTACCCCGAGACGCGGCGCGGGCGCGAGATCCCGTTCCCCGACGAGCGCTCGTGGCGAGCCTACAAGCGGGCGGAAGGGACGCTGTCGCGGGACGACTGGCGGCGACAGAACGTCGACCAGCTCGTCGAGCAGCTCTACTCGGCGATCAAGCGCACCAAGCCGTGGGTGAAGTTCGGCATTTCGCCGTTTGGTATCTGGCGTCCCGGCTACCCGTCCACGGTGCGCGGCTTCGATGCGTACCAGAAGCTCTACGCCGACTCGCGGAAGTGGCTCAACGAGGGGTGGCTCGACTACTGGACGCCCCAGCTCTACTGGCGTTCGACGGCCCCCAACCAGCGCTACTCGGACCTGTTGCTGTGGTGGCGCGAGCAGAACCACCAGGGGCGCAACCTCTGGCCCGGCAACTACACCGGGCGGGTATCCGCCAAGCGCCGCCCACCATGGCCGGTGAGCGAACTCCTGGACCAGATCCAGGAGACGCGCGCCCAGCTCTCCCCCAACAGCGGAAACGTCCACTTCAGCATGGACGCCTTCATGGTGAACAGCGACTCGATGAACGAGAAGCTGGTCGCCGGCCCCTACGCCGAGCCTGCGCTGGTGCCGCCGTCGCCATGGCTCGCCGCTGGGCTCCCCGATGCGCCCGTCGTCGTGCGCATCCCGAATCCGCGCACGGTGGAGCTGGACGTCACGCGCGTGGGAGCTTCACTCGTCGCCGCCGCGCCGGGGGCACGCGGCGCCGAAGCCACCACCTCGCGTGCGCCCGCCGACCGGACCGCCGCTCCCGTGACGTCGACGGTGCGCTCCGTCCGCGAGCCGCACTGGTGGGTGGTCCGCGCCCGCTACGGCGACGCCTGGTACGCCCGCGTCGTCCCCGCCTCGCAGCGGTCGATCCTGCTCCCCCTCGACGCCAACGATGTCCCGCCGTCCGTCGTGTACGTGACCGCCATCGATCACGCCGGCCAGGAGTCCCCCGCCGCCGTCGTGCGGTAGGGAGCGGTCACGGCGCGCGAAGCGCGCCCGGGAAGGAGTGGGACGTCGTTAGGTGGCGGTCGGCACGCCGGATCAGGCGCAGGGACTCACCGGGTGACCCCTGCGCACACCACCACGACAAAGGGGCGCAGCAAGCCGCGCCCCCTCTCGTCTTCTCGTCTTCTCGTCTTCTCCTAAAATCCGAGATACGCCCGCACCCGTGGCTCTATTCGCTCGGGAGTCCAGGGGGGCGACCAGACGAGGTTCACGGCGACATCCCCGATGCCGGGAATCGCCTTCAGCTGACGCTCGGCGTCGCCCATGATCTCCGGCCCGGAGGGGCACCCCGGCGAGGTGAGGCTCATGTCGATGGCGACATCGTTTCCCGACACCGAGATGTCGTAGACGAGTCCGAGATCGAGGATGTTGAGGTTGAGCTCCGGGTCCTTCACGCGACGGAGGGCGAGCTTGACCTGGTCGGTACTGACCGTGCTCGTCTCGCTCCCCCCCGTGGGGGGAAGCGCGTGCGTGGCAGTGGACGCTCCGTCGCCGTCAGGCGTGGCGGGGGAGGTCGGGTCCAGCTGGTCGGTGTCGTGGCTGTGGGTCTGGTCGCCAGTATGGTACATCGGAAGTCCTCGGATGCGCTTCTTCAAGATCGGCGTTCGACCTTATTCCGATCAAGGCATTCGGGAAAAATGGGCAAAAAAATGGGCCGCCCGAAGTGGGGCGGCCTGGGGGAACGCGACCCGCCTGGTCAGTTCGGCTTCCTGGTGCTCGCCTTGGGCGTGACGCCCTTCTTCTTCGCGACAGTCGAGCTCGCCTTGGCCTTGGTCGTGGCGGTCCTCTTGGCGGTCGATGAGGGGCGCGCCTTGGACTTGGCCGCCGACGTCCTGGAGGTGGTCGCCTTCGCCTTGCTGGACGCGCTCTTGCTCGGCCGTGCGCTCCGCCCCTTGGCGGCCGCGGCGCTGCTGGGCTTGGCGCTCTTGCTGGTCTTGCTGCTCGCCGCCTTGGCGCGCGAGCTGCGCGTGCTGCGGCGCGGCCGGTGGGCGGCCCGGTTCCAGCCGTCGGCGCGGTCGGCGCGGAACGAGCTCGGCATCGCGAGGATCCGGTCGGTGTCCTCGACCGAGAGCGCGGCCGCGTCGGCCAGGTCGGCGCGTACGTCGGCGATGACCTTTGCCGGGCGGCGGGCGCGGGCGGCGTGGACCCGGTTCGTCAGGAGGACGACGAACATCTCCCGCTCGGGGTCGAGCCACATCGACGTCCCGGTGAACCCGGTGTGGCCGTAGGCCAGCTCCGACAGGTATTCGCCGGAGCCTCCCTGCCCATCGGCCGTGTCCCACCCCAGGGCGCGTGTCCCGGCCGTCCGGCGGGTGAAGAGGGCGACCGTGCTGTCGGAGAAGATGCGCACGTCGTCGTACACGCCGCCGTTCAGCATCATCTGCGCGAAGATGGCCAGGTCGGCGGCGGTGGAGAACAGCCCGGCGTGCCCGGCCACTCCGCCGAGCGCATAGGCGTTCTCGTCGTGGACCTCGCCCCGCAGCGGGTAGCCGCGTGGCGGCGTGACCTCGGTGGGGGCGACACGGTAGCGCACCGAGTCGGGCGGATTGAAGAAGGTGTCGTGCATCCCGAGCGGCTTGAAGACGCGCTCGTTGAGGAAGGTGTCGAGGCGGAGCCCGGCGACCGACTCCACGACCCATCCGAGGACGTCGGCCCCGAGGTCACTGTAGATGTAGCAGGCCCCTGGCTGGCAGGCGAGCGGGGTGGTGAGGACGATGCGCCGCGCCTCGGCCGTGGACGACGTCATGCGCCACAGCTCGCGTCCCGCCGGGAGGCCCGAGCGGTGCGTGAGGAGGTGGCGGACGGTGACGAGGTCGCGGGTCCCCCCGCCGAACTCCGGGAGGTAGAAGGAGACGGGGGCGTCCAGGTCGAGGCGCCCCTCGTCGTAGAGGATCATGGCGGCCGTCGTCGTCCCCACCACCTTGGTGAGCGAGGCGAGGTCGTAGATGGTCCGGTCAGCCGAGACTTCCGACGAGGCGGTCGTCCACCCCAGCTTGCCGAACCCCTTCTCGTAGACGGCCGCGCCGCGCCGCCCGATCACGACGGCCGCTCCCGGGTAGCCCCCGGCCGTGATGCCACGGCGAACGACGCGATCGATGGTCGCGAGGCGTTCCGCGGACATGCCGACCGCACTGGGTGCCCGCAGCGGGAGCTTGTCCGCTGTGGCGGTCAGTGCAGCGAGCGCGAGGGCCAGGTGAGCGACCACGAAACTGCTCCAGAAGTGGGTTCTGACCTAGCGACGAACGTACCGACGCCAGCGTATCGGACTGCAAGGGCTACACCACCGGACCCCGGGGGTGCCGCACGAGGATACAAATGAACGTAGATTGTTGCAAGGCCAAGAGATCGGATACTCTACCTGATGTGCGTTCTCTTAGCTTGGCCGGACCCGGCTGTCCGGGGTACTGGACGCAAACGCATGGAACGCGCACACCGCTGAGGACGCGAGCTTCCCGGGGCGGGCGGTAAACCCGCGCGCGCTCGGGGGTGACCAACCCCCCAGAACGCCATGGCAACCGATACCTCCCTCATCCAGCGCGCGATCGACGGAGATGAGCGGGCGATGCGACAGTTGTGGTCGCAGCACGCCCCGCACATCGACGCAGTCGTCCGTCGCCTGGTGGGGAACGCGGACGACGCGGTGGACATCGCACAGGAAGTGTGGATCCAGATCTTCCGCGCGCTCCCCACGTACCGGGGTGACTCGCAGTTCGGGACGTGGGCGCACCGGATCGCGGTGAACCGCACGTTGAACGCGTTGCGGCGCACGCGCCGCCTGGCGAAGCTCGAGACCGACATCGAGGAGGAGACGGCGTCGGTGGAACATGGGAGCGAGCGTGCGTTGCTCGCGGCCTCGATCGAGGAAGCGACGGCCCGCCTCTCGCCGGGGGCGCGCACGGTCTTCGTGATGCACGACGTGGAGGGATACACGCACGAGGAGATCGCCGCCGAGTTGGGGATCACCCCCGGCGGCTCGAAATCCCAACTGTTCAAGGCGCGGGCGCGGCTGCGGAAGCTGCTGGCGCCCGTCATCGAAGGATTCAGCTCAGGGACGGACCGGGAACATGCTGCACCTGCCTATTGAACGCCTGGCCGAGCTGGTGGAGGGTGGCGCCACCTCCGCCGAGCGCGAGCACCTGTCGGGGTGCGCGGCCTGCACGCGAGAGTTGGAGGCCTGCCGCCGGCTGGCGGCCCTGGCCGCCGACGAGCGCCGGCGCATCGCCCCGCCGCTCACCAGCTGGGAATCGTTAGGTGACCGCCTGCGCGCCGAGGGGCTCATGGCCCCGGTGGCCAGGCGCCGCCGCGCCCCGCACCACCTGGCCGTGGACTTCCTGCGTCGCGCGGCGGCGGTGGCGGTCTTCGTGGGCGGGGGAGCAGTGCTGGGACGCATGAGCGCCGGGATGACGGTGGCCGACGCGGTCGCCTTCCGGGCGCCCTCGGCGGCGCCGGGCGCCGGCTTCGAGGCGCCGGCAGGTGGGGTATTGGCCGCCAACAACGGGGCGGGCTTTGCCTCGACGCAGGACGCGCTCGCCGCCATCGAGGAAGCCCAGCGGCAGTATGCGCTGGCCGCCAACTGGCTCGCCTCCAACGACACCAGTTCCGGGGCCATGGCGCCCGAGCAGTACCGGACGCGCCTCGCGGCGCTCGACCGCACCGCCGAGACGATGCAGCAGGCCATGCGCGATGCGCCGTCCGATCCGTACATCAACCAGTACTACCTCGCGACGCTCAGCGCCCGCGAGCAGACGCTGCGCCGCCTGGGGACCGCCCTCCCCGTGGGCAGCAAGCTGGGGCGCTTCTGATGCGAGCGCTCGTGATGCCACCCGTCGCGCGCGATTCGCGACGCGAGGCGCGGGACGGGAGTGCGGGACATGCGCGGCATGCGGGGCATGCGCGGCATGCGCGGCATGCGCGGCATGCGGGACATGCGGGGCGCGCGGGACGCGCCTCGCTGCGCGGCGTCGCCGCCGCGGTATTGCTGCTGGCGGTGCTCCCGGCCTCGGCCACGGCGCAGGCCCGCACCGTCGTGGTGCAGGAGGGCGAGTCGGCCTTCGAGGTGCAGGTCGACCGCCTCGTGCAGGAACTGCTGCAGAAGCGTCGCGCCACCCTCGCCCTCGCCTCCAACCTGCGCGCCATGCAGGTGGCCCTGCGTAACGGCTCGGTCGGCGAGGAGCAGCGCACCCCCGTACAGACGTCGATGCGGCTTGTGCGCGAGCACCTGGCCTCGCTCGAGTCCGACATGGCGGGAATCCAGCAACGCCTCCGCGTCATGTGCGCCCCCAACGAGCGCCCCGAGGGGTGGGTGGGGATCGCGTACTCAGGCTCGGCGACGGCGACCCGCGAGGACGATGGGCGGCTCATCATGCGCTTCGTCGACTATCCCAGCATCGAGTCGGTCGAGCCCGGGTCGCCGGCCGACAAGGCGGGGATCCGCGGCGGCGATCGCATCCTCGCGATGTCGGGGAAGGACCTGCGCGATGCAGAGATCGATTTCACCCCGCTCCTCAAGCCGGGGACGCGCATCCCCTTCAAGGTGCGCCGCGGCGTGGAGTCGAAGCTCCTGACGGTCACGGTCGAGCCGCGCCCGGACGACTTCGCCACTCCCTGTCCCTGGGTCGACGAGCGGATCTCGGCGGCGCTGGCCCCGATGCGGCTGACGGTGACCGTCACCGCCAACGATGACGAGGACGCGGGGGCGCCGAGCCCCGAGTCCAAGGCGGCGCCGCGCCTGGCGCCGCGGCCCTCGCGCGTCTTCGTCAAGCGCCCGTCGCCTCCGGCTCCACCGGGCGCGGTCTCCGCGACGGCCCCGGTCCCCCCGCTCCCCCCGGTCGCGCCGCAGGGGAGCGCCTCGACGGTCGTCTTCGGCGGCGCGCAGTTCGTCGCCGTGGGACGCGAGCTGGCCGAGGCGTTGGGCGTGGAGCGCGGCCTCCTGGTGGTGGGAGCGGGGCGCGGCTCTCCCGCCGAGCAGTCGGGGCTGCGCCCGGGCGACGTCGTGATCGCGGTCGAGGGGCGCTCCATCGCGTCGCCGCTCGTCTTCCTCCAGGCGGTGGAGCAGTCGGAGGGACGCGAGCTGCGGCTGCGCCTCATGCGGCGCGGCAAGCCGGCCGCCATCACGCTGCGCTGGTAATCGCCCGCAGGGTGCCTAACGCGTCGCGGCGTTCGCGCCGCCGATCGGGCCGGCGGGGAGGAGGTACAGCAGCTGCGCGGTCGCCCGGTCGGCGCTGGACAGCGTCTTGACCCGCACCTTCGGCGTCATGATCGACGTCGTGTCGGCGGTGTGGTCGAGCCCGATCAGGTGTCCGACCTCGTGCAGCGCGATGGCGCGCGTGGCCGAGGCGTCGAGCGTCTCCCCCGTGCGATGGTGCACGGCGAGGACGATGCTCGCCTCGAGGATCGTCCACCGGTCGTCGTGCGACCAGAGCGTCTTCCCCGAAATGGCCTCGTTGAAGCGGTCGATCCACGTCACCCGCACGTCGGCCGAGGCCGAGTCGCGCACGAAGCTGAAGTTGAGCGGGATCCCGCTCTCCCCCCACTCGACGAAGGCGTCGCGCACGATGTCGACGCTCGCCGGCGACCAGTCGGGGATCTCCGCCGACGGCTGCACCCAGATGCGCAGCGGCGCCCCCTGGCGGTCGGGCCAGCGCGCCAGCGCCGAGTCGTGCGCGGCGAGCACTTCGCCGATGTAGGTCCCCGCCGCCCCGAGCGCCAGGCGATTCCTGGCGTCGGATAGCGAGCGCTCGCGCTCGCCGTCGCTGCCGCGTGAGCGACCCAGGTGCCAGCGGAAGCCGGCGCTGTCGTCTTCCGCCGCCGTCGTCGTCGCGTTCGTCCCTGCCGAGCGCACCACGTGCCGCCCCCCTCCGCTCGCCCGCATGGCATACACCTCCCCGCCCACGAAACCGGCGAGGGCGATGAGGATGAGGGCGAAGACGAGATCGAGGCGCTTCATGAACGGGGTCGGACGCTACACGCGATCGCTGTCGGAGAGGAACGAGTCGACCTGGCGGAAGAAGAGCTCCGGGGCTTCCCAGAAGGGCATGTGTCCCGCCCCCGGGATGAGGGACAACCGCCCCTTCGGGAGGAGCGCGACGAGTTCGCGCGCCACCGCCGAAGGGAGGAGGTCCTCGGCCCCGTGTATGACGATCGTCTCCGTTTGCACGGCTCGTACCAACGGTGTCCAGTCGTACCCCTCGCGACGGAGGCGGGAGGCGACGGCGGCGCCGGTGCGGCTCTCACTACGAGGCGGGACAAAGAGTTGCGCCAGCTCCGGGTCGGCGAACCATGCCGGGTAGATGGCGCGCGAGTAGGCGGAATGTGTTGCCGGGTCGCCCGTGAGGAGGGTCGCCGGGTCGATGTGCTGCAACACCGCGCGCTGCGGCGCGGCGAGTCGCGACAGGGCGGCGTCGTGCAGGTGTGGGAGCCAGCTCTCGCTGCGCGGCCCGACCGCGTCGACGAGGACGAGGCGGCGGACTCCCGCCTGGTCCTGCTCCGTCCCCAGCAGCGCGATCCCACCTCCCCACGAATGCCCGAGGACGTCCCACCGGCGGTAGCCGAGTGCCACTCGCAACGCGGCCAGGTCGCCGGCGTCGTGCTCGATGCGGGCGGCCTGTGCCCCGGGCGGGGCACCGCTCTCACCGCGCCCGCGCTGATCGTAGAAGATGAGCTGGCGGCGCTGCGCGAGCGGCGCGAGGGCCGGCCAGAGGAGCTTGTGCGAGAAGAGGAGCCCGCCGTTGACGCAGACGAGCGGGAGGGCGCCAGCGACTTCGGGGGTCGTGAAGACCGCGAACTCGAGGCCGCGCGCGGCGACCCGCTGGCGGTGGAGGCGCGGTGGGTGGGGGAGCGAGCGCCGGTAGGCGATGAAGCGCTCGCGGGCGGTCACATGGCCGGACATGTCGGGAAGATAGCGCCGGACGGGATCGGTGGAGGCGAGCGGGGGCACCGGGAGCGCGGCCCTAGCCGATGCGGGGGGAGCGGGTGACCTTCCCGCGAGCCGCACGCATGACATGCCCCGTTTCCGAAAGGTTCCGATGACGTGGAACGTCCGATTGCATCTGACGGCACGGCCGCTGGCCGGCGCCGCCTGGCTCGCCGTCTCCGTCGCCACGGGGGGCGGGGCGCAGGTGGCCGCCGCCCCCCGCACCGCGGCGCTCGACAACCCCGCGCGGCGCGAGGGGCTCGGCAACTACCTGCGGGCCATGGCGCAGCTGATCCCGCCCGATGGCGCCACACGCCGGCTGGCGGGGTACCCGGCCTACGCCTTCGGCTACGGGAACACCTTCGTCCTCGCCATCGACTCGAACATCGCCGAGGACTCGGTGCAATTCGCGTGGGCCACGTCGCAGCTGGCGGGACTCGACCGGCGGCGATATCCCAACGTCGTGGCGTTCTTTCACCATCCCGTCTTCTCGTCCGGGCCGCACGGCGCCGCGATCGTCGAGCGGCCCACGGCGGCGCTGCGCGCGCGGTGGATGCCGCTCTTCAGGCGCCACCGCGTGCGACTCCTGGTCACCGGGCACGAGCACTTCTTCGAGCACTTCGTCGAGCGGTACCGCGACGCCACCGGGGGCGACCATCGCCTGGACCAGCTGGTGACCGGCGGCGGTGGCGCACCGCTGTACGCGTATCGTGGCGAGCCCGACCTGCGGGAGTACCTCAAGGCCGGGGTCCCCGTCGCCGTGCGGGTGCAACACCTGGTGCGCCCCGGAATGGAGCGGGGCGACAATCCGTACCACTACGTGATCGTGAACGTCGACGGTGAGCGCATGTCGCTGGAGGTGCGGAGCGTGGACTGGGGAGAGGGGTACGCGCCGTACCGGAGCAACCGCGCGACACTGGGGGACCGCGTACGGTGAGGCGCGGGGCTGCAGCTGCCGGCCGACGCCGGCCGCAGGCCTAGCGCGGCGCGCCGACTCCCCGCACCCATTCCCCATGTCGATCGAGCTCGTCGCCCTGTACTCCATCACGGCCGCCGCCGCCGCGGGGGTGGGCCCCATCCTCGCCCGCGTCTCGGGGCCCGACGACCCGTTCGTCGGCCTCGCGAACGCGCTCGCCGCGGGGATGATGCTGGGGCTGGCGTATCCGCTCACGCGCGATGCGCTCGACGCCGGGACGATCGGCGCCACCATCGGCGCGTGGGGAGCGGTCGTCACCCTCTTCGCCGTGCATGCCTGGTTCGACCTCGACGCGGGGGACGCGGTCCCGCCCGCCAGGGCCCAGCTGGGCGCCGCGTTGCACTCCGCGCCCGAGGGGCTGGCGCTCGGCGTGGCGCTGGCGATGGACGCGAGGTTCGGCGCGGTGGTGGCCGGCACCCTGGCGTTGCACAACGTCGGGGAGGGGATCTCCCTGTCATCGCACCTGGCGGGGGGGAGGTCGGTGGCGCGGCGTGCCGCGGCCGCCGCGGCCTCGAACCTCCCCGAGGTCGTGCTGGCGCTGGCCGGCTTCCTCCTCGCCACGGCCTTCCCCTCGCTCCGCCCGCTCCTGCTCGGCGCCTCGGCGGGATCGTTGATCTACCTGTCGCTCGCCGACCTCCTTCCCAGTGGCTATCGGGCCGCCGGGCGCACCGCGATCGCGGTGGTCATCATCGCCGCCACCAGCATGGTGGCGTTCGCCGGGAACGTCCTGATGGAGCGGGCCTCGTGAACGTGCTGGCGTGGACGTCCGATCACCCCTCAATCCTCGTCTTCATCTATGCCCTGATCACGGCGATCGCGACCGCGCTCGGCGCCCTTCCCTTCGCGTTCATCCGGTCGGTGTCGCCGCGCGTCGTCGGCTATTCCAACGCGCTGGCGGCCGGGCTGATGCTGGGCGCCTCGTTCGGGCTCATCGTCGAGGGGGCGCGCACGCGCGGCGGGGCGACGCTGACGGGGGTCCTGTTGGGCGTGGTCTTCATGCTCGTGGTGCAGCGCCTGCTGGGGGAGCGCGAGGACGAGATGGAGTTCCTCGGTGCCCGCGGGGCCGGGGCGAAGAAGATGCTCCTCATCATCGCGGTGATGACGGTGCACTCGTTCGCCGAGGGGGCGGCGGTCGGCGTCTCGTTCGGCGGAGGGGAGTCGCTGGCGACGGCCATCACCCTGGCGGTGGCCGTGCACAACGTCCCCGAAGGGCTCGCGATCAGCGCGGTGATGCGTCCGCAGGGGGCCTCGATCGCCCGGTGCGCGTGGTGGTCGTTCTTCTCGTCGATTCCGCAGCCGCTGGCCGCCGTCCCGGCCTACCTGTTCGTCGAGCGGTGGGCGGCGACGCTGCCCTACGGACTCGGCTTCGCGGCGGGGGCGATGATCTTCATGGTGCTCGTGGAGCTCCTGCCCGAGGCGTACGAGCAGGAGTCGTCGCGGGGGATTGCCGCGGTGGCGACGCTGGCGATGATGGGGATGGTGTCGGTGCAGCGGTACTTGTGAGCAGCGCCCGGGCGGCGCCGCTGCCTAACGCGGCCTGGCGCGCAGGTACTGCGGCGGCCAGGCGATCTCCTGCCCCAGTTCGCGCGCGGCGGCGAGCGGCCAGCGCGGGTGGCGCAGGAGCTCTCGCCCCATCAGCACCACGTCGGCGTCGCCGCGCTCGACGACCTGCTGCGCCTGCGTGGCGGTGGTGATGAGTCCCACGGCGCCGGTGGCGACGCCGGCCTCGTGCCGGACGCGGCGGGCAAGGGGGACCTGGTAGCCGGGGGCGACGGGGACCTGCTGCGCCGCCGACAGCCCCCCGGACGAGCAATCGACCAGGTCGACGCCGTCAGCGGCAAGGAGTCTCGCCAGCTGCACCGTCTGGTCGATGTCCCATCCGCCGGCTACCCAGTCGGTCCCCGACACGCGGGCGAAGAGCGGGAGCTCCGCCGGCCACACCTCGCGTACGGCCCGGGTCACCTCGCGCACCAGGCGCACGCGGTTGTCGAAGGGCCCGCCGTACGCGTCGGTGCGGAAGTTGGCGAGCGGGGAGAGGAACTGGTGGAGGAGGTAGCCGTGCGCCGCGTGGAACTCCACGACGCGGAACCCGGCCGCGAGGGCGCGCCGCGCCGCGGCGCGAAAGGCGTCGACGACGCCGGCGATCCCCTCGTGCGTGAGGGCGTGTGGCTGCGGATAGTTGTCCGCGAAGCGGACGTCGCTCGGCCCCACGACGTCCTCCCACCCCCCTTCGGAGAGCGGGGCCCGCCCGCCGCCGTCCCACGGGCGGCGCACGCTGGCCTTCCGCCCGGCGTGCGAGAGCTGCATCCCCGGCACCGCCCCCTGTGCGCGGATGAAGTCGGCGATGCGGCGCAGCATGGGGATGTGCGCGTCGTCCCAGATTCCCAGGTCGTGGGGGCTGATGCGCCCGGCGGGGGACACGGCGGTCGCCTCGGTGAAGACGAGCGCCGCGCCGCCGACCGCCAGCCCCCCCAGGTGCACCAGGTGCCAGTCGTTGGCGAAGCCCTCCTCGCTCGAGTACTGGCACATGGGGGAGACAACGACGCGGTTGCGCAGCGTGACCGATCGGAGCTGGATGGGCGAGAACAGCATGTCGTGGAGTGGGCGGGGGGCGGCGCGCCGGACAGCCCGGCGAGGGGCCGCGCGCGAAAGATAGCCATCCGGCCGGGGCGTCGACGCTCGGGGGAAACCGGGAGGTCGGGTGTCCGTAGGGAAACCGGCCGCGGCGCCGTACCGCGCGAAGGCGCCATGGCGGCGAAACCACGAACAAAGATCGAGTGTCACGATGCAGCGCATAACGATGCAGCAACTACGGAATACCATGGGCGTGCTCGCCCTCCTGGCCGTGGCCGGGTGTGCGACGGCCGGCGCCACATGGGGGAGCGGGGTGGGAGACCGCATGCTGGAGCACCCTCCATGGGTGGCTGGCGCGACGGTGATGGCCCACGGCGACAGCGCGCGGGTGGGGCACTTCCCGGTCGTGTTCCAGGCCGGGGCGTCGCAGCCGGCCATCTTCGACCCGGCGTCGGGCGCGGCGACGCCCCTCGAGGGGCTGCTGGCCGAGATGAACGCCTACCTCGATTCGTTAGGCACGGCGTCGGGGCTCTCCATCCGCCTGGTGGAAGGGGGGCGCGTATCGGCGGTCGCGCACCGGGCCACGACGTCGCCGCCGGACGTGCAGTTCGGCTGCGTGACGGAACCGGCGCTCCCGGGCAGCGACTGCGCCGAGCGGGGCGACAGCGCCCTGGGGCGCGGGCGGCAGCAGATGCGGCTGGCCGTGGGGCGCCCGTCGGCCGAGTGGGTCCAGTGGGCCGGCGACGTGATGCGCGACCAGGGGGTCGCGCGCGCCCTCGTCCTGACGCTCGAGGTGGGGCAGTACCTCCCGCGCCAGCGCGGCTGGCGCGGGGCCAAGGAGGTGGAGCTGGGGACGGGGCATACGCGCGCGCTCCCCTGGCTCACCTCGCTCGACACGCCGGTGTCGGTGCTGCAGCTGACGGGAGCGCTCGTCGGGCGCGACGGGAAGGCGATCCGCATCGGCGCCGAAGGGTTCCACGCCAGGCGCACGCGGCTGCTGGCCAGCGCTGCCGGGGCGCAGGAGCTCCTCAGGGACGACGACGTGCGCGCGGTGCGGTCGGAGCGTCGCGAGGACCTGGCCGGCTCGCCGCTGGCCTGGCAGGTGGCGATGCGCCAGCTGGTGGCGCAGCTGACGGGACGGCGCGACCTGGCGCCGTGATGCGGGGGGTGCCCGGCGCGGCGGAGCGGCCGCGCCGGGCGCGCCGGCGTGGCGCGCCTAACGATCGCCGGGTGGGCGACGCGGGGCGCGTTTCCGCTTCGCCCCCCGCCCGGAGTCCGGCGCCGCGCCGGACGGCGTGCTGCGTGTGGCCGCGGGTTCCCCCGCGGGTTTCGGCGCGGGTTTCGGCGCGGGTTTCGGCGCGGGTTTCGGCGCGGGTTTCGGCGCG
>MEDZ01000037.1 GCA_001724275.1 Gemmatimonadetes bacterium SCN 70-22 | reverse complement strand
CGCCGGCGCCGCTCAAGGTAGCCGCGGCGCTCCGCGGCGAAGGCAAGCGGGTCTATGAGATCGCCCGTGTCCTGGGTGTCACGGACACCACCTATTACAATTGGCTGAAGCGGGCCGAGCAACCGTCCCGCTCCGGTGATGCGGAATTGCGCCGCCTGCGCCGCGAGAACGCGCAGCTGAAGCGGGCGGTGAAGTCGCTGGCCGGTATCGCCGGAGTCGCCCAGGGCTGAGATCATGATCGTCTGCCAGTGCAATGTCATCACCGCCCGCCACATCAAGGAGGCCGTCGGCCGCCTGATGGAGCTGGACGAGTTCCGGGTGGTGACGCCGGGCGGGGCGGTTGGCGCCGGGGCGCGGTACCTGGTTCTGGGGCGGGCGGTGACCGCGGCGGGTGACCCGCGGGGGGCGATGGAGCGAGTCCGTCGGGAGATGGCGGGGGGGTGAGCGGGGAGGGGTGGCTGGGTGGGGTGGAGGGGGCGTAATTGCGCGCCAGTACGTGATTTTGGCGCTGTCGATCCCTTGCATCGAGGGGGCGACATGTCTATTCTTGGTGTCTTGTCCGATTTTTCGTTAGTTCCCTTCGGATCGATTCGGAGTCTCCGGTGAAAGTCCGCAGCAGCGTGAAGCCCATCTGCGAGCACTGCAAAGTCGTGAAGCGCAGCGGCGTCACTCGCATCATTTGCAAGCGCAACCCTAAGCACAAGCAGCGGCAGGGCTGATTATGGCGCGTATCGCTGGTGTCGATCTCCCTCGCGACAAGAAGGTCGAGATCGGGTTGACGTACATCTTCGGGATCGGGCGTGCCGTCGCGAAGGAGATTCTCGGGAAGACCGGGGTCTCGTCCGACCTGCGCGTGCGCGATCTGTCCGATGGCGACGTGAACAAGCTCCGTCAGGTCATCGAGAAGGATTATCGCGTCGAGGGTGCGTTGCGCACCGAGGTCGCGATGAACATCAAGCGACTGATGGACATCGGCTCGTACCGAGGGATCCGTCATCGCCGTGGGCTCCCCGTGCGCGGTCAGCGCACTCACACCAATGCGCGCACGAAGAAGGGACCGCGTCGCGCGATCGCGGGCAAGAAGAAGGTGACCAAGTAGTATGGCGACCGGGAAAAAGACCAAGCGCGTCGTGGAGGCGGAGGGGATCGCCCACATCAACGCGACGTTCAACAACACGCTGGTGACGATCACCGACATGCATGGCAATGCCATCTCGTGGGGGACGTCCGGCAAGGCGGGGTTCAAGGGCTCCAAGAAGTCGACGCCGTTCGCGGCGACGGTCGCGGCCGAGCAGTGCGCGCGCGAAGCGCTCACCGCCGGCGTGCGACGCGTGCACGTGCGCGTGCAGGGGCCCGGTTCGGGGCGTGAGTCGGCCATCCAGGCGCTCGCGTCGGCCGGCCTGCAGGTGAAGTCGATCAAGGACGTGACGCCGATTCCGCACAACGGCTGCCGTCCCCCGAAGCGCCGGAGGGTCTGAGCATGCGCTATACGGGAGCCTCCTGCCGGCAGTGCCGCCGTGAGGGGACGAAGCTGTTCCTCAAGGGGACGAAGTGCTTCACCGAGAAGTGCCCGGTCGAGCGCCGTCCGTACCCCCCGGGTCAGCACGGCCAGGCGGCGTCGCGTCGCCGCAAGTCGTCGGAATACTCCAAGCAGCTGCGCGAGAAGCAGAAGATCAAGCGCATCTACGGGGTCAGCGAAACGCAGTTCCGCAACACCTTCAAGAAGGTGTCGGCGCTGCCGGGAATTCACGGCCACAACCTGCTCGCGGCGCTGGAAAGCCGCCTCGACAACCTGGTCTACCGCATGGGCTTCGCCCCCAGCCGCAAGGCGGCGCGTCAGCTCATCCGGCATCGGCACATCGAGATCGACGCCAAGACGGTCGACATCCCCAGCTATGTCGTGACCCCGGGCCAGGAGGTGCGCGTGCGCCAGAAGTCGCGCGAGCTGACCCTGGTGCAGGGAGCGATGGAGCAGGCGACCCGCGGGGCTTCCCCGTCGTGGCTCGCGGTCGATCGCGACACCTTCTCGGGTCGCATGCTCGAGCGCCCCTCGCGCCCGAACATCCCGATCGCCGCCCAGGAGCAGCTGGTCGTCGAGCTGTACTCGAAGTAACCGGTGGAATGCGAGACGGGAGTGCGGGTACCCCCCAACTCCCGTCTCCACACCCCCGTCTCCCGTCTGGATTTCCGGGTCGAGACCCTAACTCTCGTACGAGCCCACCGCGCGTTAGGGGCGGGGTGGGGCGTTGCCGGGGCGCGGCCCCGGTATGACCGCACCGAGCACTGATACATGTCTCAAGCGATCGACCTGAAGGGCCTGGTTCGTCCCCACCTCGTCGAGGTCCGGAAGCGGGATGAGGCACCGTACGTCGCCGAATTCGTCCTCCAGCCGCTCGAGCGGGGCTACGGCCACACGCTCGGCAATGCCATGCGGCGCATGCTGCTCTCGTCGCTTCGCGGCGCCGCGGTCTGGGGCTTCCGGATCGATGGAGTGGTGCACGAGCACCAGACCATCGCCGGCGTCGTCGAGGACGTCCACCAGATCATCGGCAACCTCAAGACGCTCGTCCTCAGCATGGCCGACGACGTCGAGGAAACGGTGCTGCGCATCGGGAAGTCCGAGGCGGGGCCCGTCACCGCCGGCGACATCGACCAGAGCGGGAGCGTCCGGGTCATCAACCCGAACCACCACCTGTTCACGCTGCAAGACGCACGCGACATCAACGTCGAGCTCTACGTGAACAAGGGGCGTGGCTACGTCGAGTCCGAGCAGCACGTCCTCGACCGCGGCCTCCCCATCGACCTCGTTCGCGTCGACGCGATCTACAACCCCGTTCGCCGCGCCAACTTCAGCGTCGCGGAGACCCGCGTCGGGCAGCGCACCGACTACGATCGCCTCACGCTCACCGTCGAGACCAACGGCACCATCACGCCGGAAGAGGCGGTCAGCTACGCCGCGGCGCTGGCGCAGACGCACTTCCAGTACTTCGCCTCCTTCGGCTCGCACGCTTCGGCGCCGATGTCGATGGGCGGGGATAGCGCCGGCGGGGATGCGGCTCGCCTCGCGCAGCTCTTCAAGACGGCCATCGACGACCTCGAGCTCTCGGTTCGCTCGGTGAACTCGCTGAAGAACTCCAACATCCGTACCCTGGGTGACCTGGTCCGCCAGACCGAGAACCAGATCCTCCAGGTCAAGAATTTCGGGAAGAAGTCGCTGCAGGAGATCGCTGACCTCCTGGAGCGCGAAGGCTTGAACTTCGGCATGCGCTACGAAGAGAACGGCGAGGGCGTCCGCATCATCGACCTGGGGACCCCGCCGAGCCGCGCGGCCGCGAACGCGCCAGACGACGAAGAGGAGTAAGGGCAATGCGTCACAGGAAAGCGGGGCGCCAGCTTCGCCGCACCAGCGAACAGAAGCTCGCGCTCATGCGCGGCCTCGCGTCGTCGCTGATCGAGCACGGTGCCATCGAGACCACGGAGGCGAAGGCCAAGGAGCTTCGCCCCTTCATCGAGAAGCTGATCACCAAGGCCCGCTCCGGGACCTTGCACGATCGCCGTCTCGCCGGCCGTCACATCCAGAAGCGGGAGACGGCGGACAAGCTGTTCAAGGAGATCGGGCCCAAGTACGTCAAGCGGCCCGGTGGATACACGCGCATCCTCAAGACCGGCCATCGCAAGGGCGACGGGGCGGAAATGGCGCGCATCGAGCTCGTGGAGGGCTGAGCCATGGCCATCAGTCGCAACCGCTGCTACGTCTGCGAGAAGGGCGTGGCCTACGGAAACAGCGTCTCGCACGCCAACAACAAGACCCGTCGCACCTGGAAGCCCAACCTCCAGGTCGTCCGCGTCGTGAGCGAAGGGAAGACCATCAAGGTCAAGGTGTGCACGCGCTGCCTCGCCGCCGGCAAGGTGCAGCGGGCCCCTCGCGGTGCCGCCGTCGCGTGAGCTCGGCGCTCCAACCGATGTTCGACCAAGGGAGCGCGTTCGGCGCTCCCTTTTTCGTTCACCCCCTCGCCGATGCGTGACGCGCCCGCGAAGACGGCGCTCGTCACGGGCGTCCGTGGGCAGGACGGCTCGTACCTCGCCGAGCTCCTCCTCGCGCACGGGTATCGCGTCGTGGGAACGTCGCGCCGCGGCGGCGGCGATGGTCGCGATTGGCGCATCGCGCACCTCCTCTCACGCCTCGACGTCGTCCCGCTCGACCTGGGCGACCCGGCGGCGGTGCAGGAGGTGGTGGCTCGGGTCGCCCCCGACGAGGTCTATCACCTCGCGGCCGCCAGCCGGGTCGACACGTCGTGGGAGCGTCCCATGGAGGCGCTGTCCGCCAACGCGGGGAGCACGGTCAACCTGATGGAGGCGGTCCGGCGCGTGGCCCCGGCTGCCCGCATGGTCGTGGCGTCGTCGTGCGAGATCTTCGGGCGTCCGGAGCGGTGGCCGCAGGCGGAGGATACGCCCGTCCGTCCGGCGTCGCCGTACGGGGTCTCCAAGGCGGCGGCCTTCTGGCTGGCGTCGAACTACCGGGAGAGCCACGCCCTGCACGTCGCCTCGGCGATCCTCTACAACCACGAGAGCCCGCGCCGGGGGCCGGCGTTCGTCACGCGGAAGATCTCGCGCGCGGCGGCGCGCATCGCGGCGGGTGTCGACCGGACGCTGACGTTGGGGAACCTGGAGGGGCGGCGCGACTGGGGGTTCGCCGGGGACTATGCCGAGGCGATGTGGCGGATGCTGCAGCAGGAGCGACCGCGCGACCTGGTCATCGGGACCGGGGTCTCGCACTCGGTGCGCGAGTACTGCGAGCACGCCTTCGCGCTCGTGGGGCTCGACTACCGGGAGCACGTGGTCGCCGACGCGTCGCTGTTCCGGCCCGTCGACACGACGTCGCTCGTGGCGGACGCGCGGCTGGCCCGGGAGCTCCTGGGGTGGCGCCCCCGGGTTGCCTTCCCGGCGCTGGTCGAAATGATGGTCACCGCCGACCTGGAGCGCGTGAGATCGGGGGCGGACGTGTAAATTGCAGTGCTCCCCGCCGGCGTCGCGGCGGGGAGGCGCTCCTCGTGCCGCTCGAGCGGCTTTCTGTACTTAGACTTCCGGACATGCCTCGTCGTACCGACATCCACAAGATCCTGCTCATCGGTTCCGGCCCCATCGTCATCGGGCAGGCGGCCGAATTCGACTATTCCGGGACGCAGGCGGCGCGCGCGCTGCGAGAGGAGGGTTACGAGGTCGTCCTCGTGAACTCCAACCCGGCGACGATCATGACCGACCCCGAGGTCGCCGACCACACCTACATCGAGCCGGTGACCCCGGAGTTCGTCGAACTCGTGATCGCGAAGGAGCGGCCGGACGCCCTCCTGCCGACGATGGGGGGGCAGACGGCGCTCAACGTCGCCATGAAGCTCTCGGAGCGCGGCGTGCTGGCGAAGTACGGCGTCGAGCTGATCGGGGCCAAGGCCCGGGCGATCAAGATGGCGGAGGACCGCCAGGAGTTTGCCGAGGCGATGAAGCGCATCGGGCTCCAGGTGCCGCAGGGGCGGATCGCGACCACCTGGGACGAAGCGGTCGAGATCGCGGAATTCACCGGCTTCCCGGCCATCATCCGCCCGGCGTTCACGTTGGGCGGGTCCGGGGGCGGCATTGCCTACAACCGCGAGGAGTACGAGCAGATCTGCCGGCGCGGGCTCGCCGAGTCGCCGGTGAGCCAGGTGCTCATCGAGCGCTCGCTCCTGGGGTGGAAGGAGTTCGAGCTCGAGGTGATGCGCGACCACGCCGACAACGTGGTCATCGTCTGCTCCATCGAGAACATCGACCCGATGGGGGTGCACACCGGCGACTCGATCACCGTGGCGCCGGCCATGACCCTCACCGACCGCGAGTACCAGGTCATGCGCGATGCGGCGGTGGCGGTGATCCGCGAGATCGGGGTCGAGGCCGGCGGGTGCAACATCCAGTTCGCCATCGATCCCCGGAACGGCGAGATGGTCGTGATCGAGATGAACCCGCGCGTGTCGCGGTCCTCGGCGCTCGCCTCCAAGGCCACCGGCTTCCCGATCGCCAAGATCGGCACCAAGCTCGCCGTCGGCTACACGCTCGACGAGATCCCGAACGACATCACCAGGACGACGCCGGCCTCGTTCGAGCCGGTGCTCGACTACGTCGTGGTGAAGTGCCCGCGCTTCGCCTTCGAGAAGTTCGCCCGCGCCAACCCCTACCTGACGACGCAGATGAAGTCGGTGGGCGAGGCGATGGCGATCGGGCGCACGTTCAAGGAGGCCTTCCAGAAGGGGCTGCGCGCGCTGGAGACCGGGCGCGCCGGGTGGACCGTGGGGGCGCGGGCCGCCGACGACCGGCTCCCCGACGACTCGCTCGAGGCGCTGCGCGGGGCGTTAGGCAAGCCGTCGCCCGAGCGCATCTTCGAGGTCAAGCGGGCGATCCTCGCCGGTTTCACCACCGAGCAGCTGTACGAGCTGACGGCCATCGACCCCTGGTTCCTCGAGCAGCTGCGCGAGCTGGTCGAGGCGGAGCGCCGCTTCGCCGCGGCCGGCACCGTCAGCGCCGGGGAGATCCGCGAGATGAAGCGGATGGGCTTCTCCGATCGGCAGCTCGCCGAACTGCGCGGTGAGGGCGAACAGGTGATGCGCGAGCGCCGCTGGGCGCTCGGGATCCACCCGGCCTACAAGATGGTGGACACCTGCGCCGGCGAGTTCCCCTCGGCCACGCCCTACCTGTACTCGTCGTACGACGACGAGAGCGAGAGCGAGCGGACGGGGCGGAAGTCGGTCGTCATCCTCGGGAGCGGCCCCAATCGCATCGGGCAAGGGGTGGAGTTCGACTACATGTGCGTCCGTGCCGTGCTCGCCCTGCGCGAGCGCGGCTACGAGGCCATCATGATCAACTCCAACCCGGAGACCGTCTCGACCGACTACGACACCGCCGACAAGCTCTATTTCGAGCCCCTCACGCTGGAGGACGTGCTCGAGGTCGTGCGTCGCGAGCAGCCCATCGGCGTGATCGTGCAGCTCGGCGGGCAGACGCCGCTCAAGCTCACCAAGGGGCTCGAGGCGGCCGGGGTCCGGATCCTCGGCACCAGCCCGGATGCCATCGACGTCGCCGAGGACCGCAAGCGCTTCGAGGCGGTGGCGCGCGAGCTCGGCGTGCAACAGCCGGAGGCCGGGACGGCGACGAGCGTCGACGACGCGGTCGACATCGCCGACCGCATCGGCTACCCGGTCCTCGTCCGCCCGTCGTACGTGCTCGGCGGACGCGCCATGCAGATCGTGTACGACGAGCAGTCGATGCGCGAGTACTTCGAGACGGCCGCCCGCGTCAGCGAGGAGCGGCCGGTTCTCATCGACCGTTTCCTCGAGGATGCCTTCGAGGCCGACGTCGACGCGGTGAGCGACGGGACGACGGTCGTGATCGGCGGCGTGATGCAGCACATCGAGGATGCCGGGATCCACTCCGGCGACTCGGCGTGCGTCCTGCCACCGTACCTCATCTCCCCGGCGGACATCGAGGCCATGAAGGCGCATACCATCGCCCTCGCGAGGAAGCTCGGGGTGGTGGGGCTGATCAACGTGCAATTCGCGGTGAAGAACGGGCAGGTGTACGTCCTGGAGGTGAACCCGCGCGGCAGCCGCACGATTCCGTTCGTCTCGAAGGCCATCGGGGTCCCGCTGGCGTCGGTGGCGGCGCGCACCATGGTGGGCGAGACGCTGGACGCGATCGGCTACACCGCTGAAATCGTCCCGCCGTACGTCTCGGTCAAGGAGGCGGTGTTCCCCTTCACGAAGTTCCGCGAGTTCGACCCGCTCCTCGGGCCGGAGATGCGCTCGACGGGGGAGGTGATGGGGATCTCGACCACGTTCGGGAGCGCCTTCGCCAAGGCGCAGCTGGCGGCCGACAACGAGCTCCCGCTGGGCGGTGCGATCTTCATCACCGTCAACGACGGGGACAAGCCGACCGTGATCCCGCTCGCGCGTCGCTTCCACGAAATGGGCTTTGCGCTGTACGCGACCGACGGGACCGCCCGTTACCTGCAGGAGCGCGGGATTCCCGTCCAGGGGGTGCGCAAGTTCCACGAGGGGCGCCCCCATGGGGTCGACCTGATGCTCAACGGCGACATCCAGCTGCTGATCAACACGCCGCTGGGGAAGCACGCGCAGTACGACGACTACGTGCTGCGGCAGACCGCGATCTCGAAGCGTATCTCCTACACGACGACGATGTCGGCGGCGAACGCGGCCTGCGACGCCATCGTGTCGCTGCGTTCGCAGGCGCCGACGGTGCGGTCGCTGCAGGAGTGGCACCAGGTCCTCCGCGGTGAGCGCTAGGATGGGCGCGCCGTTCATCCACGAATCCGCCTACGTCGACGCGGGCGCGGTCGTCGGCGACGACACGCGCATCTGGCACTTCTGCCACGTCAACGCCGGCGCGGTGATCGGGGAACGGTGCTCGCTGGGGCAGAACGTGGTGGTGATGCCGCGGACGCGGATCGGCAACAACGTGAAGATCCAGAACAACGTGTCGGTGTACGAGGGGGTCGAGCTGGAGGACGACGTCTTCTGCGGCCCCTCGATGGTCTTCACCAACGTGATCAACCCGCGCAGCCACGTGTCGCGGAAGCACGAGTACCGGCGCACGCTGGTGCAGCGCGGGGCGAGCATCGGCGCCAATGCGACGGTGGTGTGCGGGGTGACGCTGGGCGAGTTTTCCTTCGTGGGCGCCGGTGCCGTGGTCTCGCGCGACGTGAAGCCGTATGCGCTCGTGGTGGGGGTGCCGGCACGGCAGGTGGGGTGGGTGTGCCGGTGTGGCGTCTCCTTGCCGAAGGCCGGGACGAGAGACGGGGGACGGGAGACGGGAGACGGGAGTGGGGAAGCGCGCCTGGTATGTGCGGCGTGCGGGGCGGCGTATCACCTGCTCGATGACAACCTGTCGCCGGAGGAGTCGGCATGAGCGAGGAGGACGGAGGGGGACGCGCGCCGGTGCGGATCGCGCTCGTGGGGTGCGGGCGGATCAGCCGCAGCCACTTCGACGCGATCGGCAAGCTCGACGAGTTGCAGCTGGTGGCGGTGTGCGACGCGGTCGAGAGCCGCGCGCGCGAGGCCGGCGAAGGGCAGGACGTCCCCTGGTTCACGTCGTACGCCAGGATGCTGGAGCAGGCGCCGTGCGACGTCGTGGCCGTCTGCACCCCGTCCGGCCTCCACCCCCAGCACGGCATCCAGGCGGCGAAGGCCGGGAAGCACGTCGTGTGCGAGAAGCCGATGGCGATCACGCTCACGTCGGCGGACGAGCTGGTCCAGGCGTGCGATGACGCGGGCGTGCAGCTCTTCGTGGTCAAGCAGAACCGCCTCAACCCCCCGGTCCAGCTGCTGCGGCGCGCCATCGACAAGGGGCGATTCGGCCGCATCTACATGGCCAACACCACCGTGCGCTGGACGCGCCCGCAGGAGTACTACGACCAGGCGCCGTGGCGCGGGACGTGGGAGTTCGATGGCGGCGCCTTCATGAACCAGGCGTCGCACTACGTGGACCTCATCCAGTGGCTCGTGGGGCCGGTCGAGAGCGTGATGGCCAAGACCGCCACCCTGGCCCGCCGGATCGAGACCGAGGACTCGGGCGTCGCCATCCTCAAGTTCCGTTCGGGGGCCCTCGGCGTCATCGAGGTCACCATGCTCACCTATCCGCGCAACCTCGAGGGATCGATCACCGTCCTCGGCGAGAAGGGGACGGTGAAGATCGGCGGCACCGCCGTGAACAAGGTCGAGACGTGGCAGTTCGCGGACTACGACGACGACGACAAGCTCGTCGATTCGGCCACCTATACCCCGCCTAACGTGTACGGCCACGGGCACGAGGGGTACTATCGCAACGTGCTCGCCGTGCTGCGCGGCGAGGCCCACGCCGACACCGATGGTCGCGCCGGCCGCAAGTCGCTCGAGCTGATCCTGGGGATCTACGAGTCGGCCAAGACCGGGCACGAGGTGCCCCTCCCACTGCGGGCACGAGTCTAGTGAGCGCGCCGCGACGCGGCGCACTCCCGTCCCCCGTCCCCCGTCCCCCGCCTGATACTTCCATGCCCGTCCCGCTCCTCGACCTCAAGGCCCAGCACTCGTTCATCCGTGACGAGGTCCTGGCCTCCGTGATGCAGGTGATCGACGACCAGCGCTTCATCCTCGGCGAGCCCGTGGAGCGGCTCGAGCGGATGGTGGCCGACCTCTCGCACACCAAGCACGCCATCGGGTGCGCGAACGGGACCGATGCGATCCTGCTGGCGATGCGCGCCCTCGACGTGGGGCGTGGCGACGAAGTCATCACCACCCCGTTCACCTTCTTCGCGACGGCCGGAACGATCCACAACGTGGGGGCGACGCCGGTCTTCGTGGACATCGAGCCGCGCACCTTCAACATCGACCCCGCCGCGGCCGCCGCCGCCGTCGGAGCCCGGAGCAAGGCGGTGATCCCGGTCGACCTCTTCGGCCAGATGGCACCCATCGAGGAGATCCGCCGGTTGATCCCCTCGCTCCCCATCATCGAGGACGCCGCCCAGTCCATCGGCGCCTCGCGGGTCATCGACGGCGAGAAGGTCATGGCCGGGGAGGGCGCCACCATCGGGACCTTCTCCTTCTTCCCGTCCAAGAACCTCGGGGGGTACGGCGACGGCGGGATGATCGTCACCCAGGACGACGGGCTCGCCGCCCGGCTGAAGCGCCTCCGCGTCCACGGCGGCGCCAAGCAGTATTTCCACGACGAGGTGGGCTACAACTCCCGCCTCGACGCCCTCCAGGCGGCCGTCCTCGTTGCCAAGCTCCCCCACCTGTCGCATTGGAGCGCCGGTCGGCGGGCCAACGCCGCCTACTACGACGCGGCGTTCGCCGATGTCCCCGAGGTCCAGCTCCCCCACATCGACCCGGCCAACGAGTCGATCTTCAACCAGTACACCCTCCGGGTGGACCGTCGGGACGCGTTGCAGGCCTATCTGAAGGACAAGGGGATCGGGACGGCCGTGTACTATCCCCTCCCGCTCCACCTGCAGCCCTGCTTCCAGTACCTCGGCTACAAGGAGGGGGCCTGTCCCGAGGCGGAGCGCGCGGCCCGGGAGGTGCTCTCGCTCCCGATCTTCCCGGAGCTGACGAGCGCGCAGCTGGACGAGGTGATCGGCACGGTTCGTGCCTTCTACGGGCGCTGAGCGTCCCTGAAGGGATCGCGAAACTCCCAATCACGACGACACCATGGGCACGAAGGAAGAACTGCTTTCCCGCATTCAGGACCGGTCCGCGGTAATCGGGATCGTTGGACTCGGGTATGTCGGACTCCCGCTGGCGATGGAGTTCGCCAAGGCGGGGTTCCGGGTGATCGGCTACGACATCTCCCAGCGGACGTGCGAGCACCTCATGAAGGGGGTGTCGCACATCCAGGACGTCCCCTCGTCCGAGGTGGCCGAGCAGGTCAGGGGCGGTCGCTTCGTCGCCACGGCCGAGGAAGCACGGCTGACGGAGTGCGACGCGATCTCGATCGCCGTCCCGACGCCGCTGTCGAAGACGCGCGACCCGGACATGAGCTACGTGCAGGCGGCGACCGAGGCGATTGCCCGCAACTGCCACCCGGGGATGCTCGTGGTGCTCGAGAGCACGACGTACCCGGGGACGACGCGTGAAGTGATGCAGCCCCGGATCGAGGAGCAGGGGCTCAAGGTCGGGAAGGACGTCTTCCTCGCCTTCAGCCCCGAGCGGGTCGATCCCGGCAACCCGAAGTGGCACACGAAGAACACGCCCAAGGTGGTGGGCGGCGTGACCCCCGACTGCGTGGAAGTGGCGAGCGCGCTGTACGGGTCGTGTATCGACACGGTGGTCCCGGTGTCGAGCGCCGAGGCGGCCGAGCTCGTGAAGCTCCTCGAGAACACCTTCCGGGCCGTGAACATCGGCCTGGTGAACGAGATGGCGATCATCTGCGACAAGCTCGGGGTGAACGTCTGGGAGGTCATCGACGCGGCCGCGACGAAGCCGTTCGGCTTCATGAAGTTCACGCCCGGGCCGGGAATCGGGGGGCACTGCATCCCGCTCGATCCGCACTACCTCGCGTGGAAGATGCGCACGCTGAACTACAAGACGCGCTTCATCGACCTGGCCAGCGAGATCAACTCCGAAATGCCGGAGTACGTCGTGCGCAAGGTGGCGTGGGCGCTCAACCAGGACCGGAAGGCGGTGAACGGCTCCCGCATCCTGATCCTGGGGATCGCGTACAAGAAGGACATCGACGACATGCGCGAGAGCCCGGCCTTCGATGTCATGCGCCTGCTGGAGGAGCGCGGGGCGCTCGTCGACTATCACGACCCGCACGTCCCGCACTTCAAGGAGCACGGGCACGAGCGCGCGGGGGTCCCGCTGACCCGCCAGGTGCTGGAGTCGGCGGACGCCGTGGTGATCGTCACCGACCACACGGCGGTCGACTACCAGTTCGTCGCCGACCACGCGGGGCTCGTCATCGACACGCGCAACGCCATGACGCGGGCCAACCCGTCGCGCGCGCGGATCGTCCCGCTCTCCAAGCTCACTGACGGGATTCCGGAGAGCGAGCTGGCGCAGCTGTAAGTGGACGGACGGGAGACGGGAGTCGGGAGTTCGGGGTGCCGCGGGTGACGTCTCCCCTCACGATCTGCCGCTTCCGTCGCGTGCATACGCGAACGACTTGACTCAGGGGATGGCGTGAAGATCACGGTTGTGGGTTCGGGATATGTCGGACTCGTCGTCGGGGCCTGCCTCGCCGAGACGGGGAACGACGTGACGTGCGCGGACGTGGACGTCGCCAAGATCGAGGCGCTCCTGCAGAACGTCATCCCGATCTACGAGCCGGGCCTCGAGCAGCTGGTGGAGCGCAACCAGCGGCAGGAGCGCCTGACGTTCACCACCGATGTGGGCGCCGCGATCGCCAGCGCCGAGGTGGTCTTCATCGCGGTCGGGACGCCGCCCGACGAGGACGGCTCCGCCGACCTGCGCCACGTGCTGGCGGTGGCCGAGCAGATCGGGCGGCACATGATGCGGGAACTGGTCGTCGTCACCAAGTCGACCGTGCCGGTGGGGACGGCCGCCAAGGTGCAACGTGCGGTGGCGGCGCATGCGCGCTACCCGTTCCACATGTGCTCCAATCCCGAGTTCCTGAAGGAGGGGGCCGCCGTGGACGACTTCCTGAAGCCGGACCGCGTGGTGCTCGGGGTGGAGAACGACCACGCGCGGAGCGTGATGGCCGAGCTGTACGCGCCGTTCGTGCGCACGGGAAAGCCGATCATCTTCATGGACGTCGCGTCGGCCGAGATGACGAAGTACGCCGCCAACGCGATGCTCGCGACGCGCATCTCCTTCATGAACGAGGTCGCGAACCTCTGCGAGTGCGTCGGGGCCGACGTGGACCTCGTGCGAAAGGGGATCGGCTCCGATTCGCGCATCGGCCAATCGTTCCTCTTCCCGGGGCCCGGCTATGGCGGCTCGTGCTTCCCGAAGGACGTGAAGGCGCTGGTGCGCACGGCGCGCTACTGCGGGTCCTCGCTCGCGGTGCTGGAGGCGGTGGAGGAGGCGAACGAGCGGCAGAAGCGTCGCCTGTTCGAGAAGCTCCGCGCGGCGCTCGGTGGCGACCTCTCCGGCACGCGGGTGGCGCTGTGGGGGCTGGCCTTCAAGCCCAATACCGACGACATGCGCGAGGCCCCCTCCCTCGTCCTCATCGACCAGCTGCTCGAGGCGGGCGCCGGCGTGGTGGCGCACGACCCGGCGGCGATGGGCGAGGCGCAACGGCGGCTCGGGGACCGGATCACGTACGCCGAGACCAATTACGATGCGCTGGCGGGAGCCGACGCCCTGGTCGTGGTGACCGACTGGAACGAGTACCGTCACCCCGACTTCACGCGCATCAAGGAATCGCTGCGGCGCCCGGTGGTGATCGACGGCCGGAACCTCTACGACCCGGCCAAGATGCGCGCGCTGGGCTTCCGGTACGACTCCATCGGGAGGGGGGGCTGATGCGCGTCCTCATCACCGGCGCCGCCGGCTTCCTGGGGTCGCACCTCGCCGACCGCTTCCTGCGGGAGGGGCACCAGGTCGTCGGGCTCGACAACTTCATCACCGGCAACCCCGACAACATCGCGCACCTGATGGGGCACGAGCGCTTCGAGTTCGTGCGCCACAACATCTCGACGTACACGTACGTCTCGGGGCCGCTCGACGGGGTGCTCCACTTCGCCTCGCCGGCGAGCCCGATCGACTACCTGGAGCACCCGATCGCCACGCTGAAGGTGGGGGCGTTAGGCACCCACAACGCGCTCGGCCTCGCCAAGGCGAAGGGGGCGCGCTTCTTCCTGGCGTCGACGTCGGAGGTGTACGGCGATCCGCTGGTGCACCCGCAGCCGGAGAGCTACTGGGGCAACGTCAACCCCATCGGGCCGCGTGGCGTGTACGACGAGGCCAAGCGCTTCGCCGAGGCCATGACGATGGCGTATCACCGCGCGCACGGCGTGGACACGCGCATCGTGCGGATCTTCAACACCTACGGCCCGCGCATGCGCCCCCACGACGGCCGCGTCGTGTCCAACTTCATCGTGCAGGCACTGCAGGGCGAGCCGCTCACGCTGTACGGGGACGGGAGCCAGACGCGCTCCTTCTGCTACGTCGACGACGAGATCGAGGGGATCTATCGCCTGTTCCTGCACGGCGACGCGCAGCCGATGAACATCGGCAATCCGCACGAGTTCACCGTTCGCCAGCTGGCGGAGGTGGTGCTCGAGCTGACCGGCTCCGCGTCGCCACTGACGTTCCAGGTGCTCCCCGAGGACGATCCCAAGGTGAGGCAACCCGACATCGCCCGCGCCAGGGCCGTGCTGGGGTGGGAGCCGCAGGTGGACCTCCGCGAGGGGGTCCGGCGCACCATCGCGCATTTCCGGCGCGTGCTCGCGCTGTAGAGCGCCGTCGGGCGCGATGGGGCGCTGTCGGGCGCGATGGGGCGCTGTCGGGGAGGGGCCTCTCCCCCCCACCCCCCGCCCGAGACGCGGGCCCCAGGGCGCGGCCGGGTGGGATGCCGCCGCGGGTCGGACCCGCGACTTTTTCGCGGCGTGGCGACTCCAGAAAGCTGTTTGGTGCATTACCTTACCCGGCTCCGCGCGCGCCGGCTGCCTGGCCGGCTTCCGCGAACCGAACGCCATTCGCCGGGTACTCAACCCGCTATGTTCCTTTCCCGCACCGTCCGACTCGGCCTACCCCTCCTGAGCCTCGCCCTCGCGGCGTGCTCGGCCGGGTTCAAGCTGAGCCGCTACCCCACCAACGAGCGCCTGTATGCGGCGGCGCTGGGGGAGTTCAACAAGAAGAAGTGGGACCACGCGGTGACGGCGTTCGAGAAGCTGACGTTCGACCTCCCGGCGCGCGACACCCTCCTTCCGCTGGCCCACTGGTACCTGGCCAAGGCGCACGCCGGGCGCAAGGAACACCTCCTGGCGGCGCAGGCCTACAACCGGCTCGCCGAGTCGTTCGCGACCGACACGCTGGCCGACGACGCGATGTTCGAGGCGGCGCGGGAGTACCAGAAGATGTGGCGCCGCCCGACGCTGGACGCGCAGTATGGCGAACAGGCACTCGCCGCGTACCAGTCGCTCCTGGGCCTGTATCCCGACACCGATCGGAAGGACGACGCGACGAAGGCGATCGACACGTTGCAGGAGTGGTTCGCCACCAAGGACTACGAGAGCGGGATGTACTACTTCCGCCGGAAGGCCTTCGACTCGGCGATCATCTACTTCAAGGACGTCGTCAAGAACTACCCCCAGACGGCCAAGTCGAAGGACGCCTACCTGCGCCTGGCGGACTCCTACGACGCCATCCGGTACCGGGAGGACAAGCACGACGTCTGCGCGACGCTGTTCGAGCGGTATCCGTCCGACAAGGAGGTCACGCTCGCATGCGGCGCCCCCCCGGCCACCGTGTCGAAGACTCCCCAGCCGGACAGCACGGTTCGCCGCGATTCGCTCTGAGCGAGCCGTGAGAGTCGGGCTCTTTGGCGGGACCTTCGACCCGCCGCACAACGGACACTTGCTGGCCGCCTCCGACGCCTTCGAGGCCCTGGGGCTCGACCGTCTGGTCTGGATCCCGGCGGCGCAGCAGCCGCTCAAGATCGGGGTGCAGTCGGCCACTGCGGACGACCGCCTGGCCATGGTACGGCTGGCCACGGCCGGCGATTCCCGGTTCGCCGTCGATCCGATCGAAATCGAGAGAGCCGGGTTATCTTTCACGGTTGACACCCTCGAAGCGCTGGCCCGGGAGCATCCCGGGGATCGGCTGGTGCTACTGGTGGGGGCCGACGTGGTGACGACGTTCGGGAAGTGGCGGTCGCCGCGCCGAATCGCGGAGCTGGCGCAGCTGGCCATCATGCACCGGGCGGTCGAGGGCGGGACTGTCGAAAAGGCAGCAGTGGCTGGTGCCATTCGTGCGGTGACGGGCGGCGACCTTCCAGCACCTGTCGTGTTGGAGACGCGGCGAGTGGACATCTCGTCGACGGAAATCCGGGAGCGCGTGCTGGCGGGGCGCTCCCTTCACGGATTTGTACCCGATGCGGTGGCGCGCTACATCAGCGAGCACGCCCTGTATCGATAGAGGCATCGATGCTCAAGGGAATCCTCTCGAAGGTCTTCGGCACCCGGCACGAGCGCGAACAGCGACGCATCCAGCCGATCGTCGACGAGATCAACGCGCACTACGAGCGCCTGCAGTCGGTATCCGAGGACGAGCTGCGCGGGCAGACGGCGAAGTTCCGTCGCGTCCTGGCCGAGCGCACGGATGCGCTCGAGCGCCGGGTGGCGGAGCTCAAGCAGCTCAAGCACACGACGAAGGATCCCGCGGTGCGCGAGGCGATCGACCTCGAGCTGGGAGGCGGCGACGGGCGCGGCGGGATCGAGAAGGAGCTGCGCGACGAGATCGCCGAGGTGCTGGACGAGCTCCTTCCCGAGGCGTTCGCCACCGTGCGCGAGGGGGCGCGCCGCCTGTGCGGGTCCATCGTGCAGGTGACGGGGCAGGAGCTCAAGTGGGACATGGTGCACTACGACGTGCAGCTGATGGGGGGCATCCAGCTGCACCTGGGGCGCATCGCCGAGATGGCGACGGGCGAGGGGAAGACGCTCGTCGCCACGCTCCCGCTGTACCTGAACGCGCTCCCGGGGAAGGGGTCGCACCTCGTGACGGTGAACTCGTACCTCGCCCGCCGCGACTCGCAGTGGATGGGGCACCTGTTCCGCTACCTGGGCCTGACCGTCGGCTGCCTGGATGACACCGAGCCGGGGACGCTCGAGCGCCGTGCGGCCTACAACGCCGACATCACCTACGGGACGAACAACGAGTACGGCTTCGACTACCTGCGCGACAACATGGTCGTCGCGCTCGACCAGCGCGTCCAGCGCGGGCACTGGTACGCGATCGTCGACGAGGTGGACTCGGTCCTCATCGACGAGGCGCGGACGCCGCTCATCATCTCGGGGCCGGTGGGGAACGAGAATGACCAGGCGTTCGCCGAGCACAACGGCGCCGTCTTGCGCCTGTTCCGCCGGCAGACCGAGGTCGTGACCGTCCTGGTGGGCGACGCCGAGCGCGCCCTGGAGCAGGGGGACAAGGACGCCGCCGCCCTCGGCTTCTTCAAGGCGCAGCTGGGAAGCCCCAAGAACAAGCGCCTGATGAAGGCCCTCAACGAGCCCGGGGTGAAGCAGCTCGTCCAGAAGATGGAGCTGGAGTACATCGCCGACCGGAAGCTCCCGCCGTCCAAGCAGCAGTTCCGCGAGCTCGAGAACGACCTCTTCTTCGTCCTCGACGAGAAGGGGCACACCGTGCACCTGACGGATAGCGGGATCGACCTGCTGAGCCCGGACGACCCCGACGAGTTCGCGCTGCCCGACATCTCGACGGAGATCCACCGGATCGACCGCGACGGCGAGATGTCGCCGACCGAGAAGCTCGAGGCCCGCCGCACCATCGAGGCGCAGTACGCGATGAAGAGCGAGAAGCTCCACATCGTGCACCAGCTCCTGCGCGCCCACGCCCTGTACGAGAAGGACGTCAACTACGTGGTGCAGGACGGCCAGGTCCTCATCGTCGACGAGTTCACGGGGCGCACGATGCCGGGGCGCCGCTGGTCGGAAGGGCTGCACCAGGCCGTCGAGGCGAAGGAAGGCGTGCAGGTGAAGGGGGAGACGCAGACCCTCGCCACGATCACGATCCAGAACTACTTCCGCATGTACGAGAAGCTCGGCGGCATGACCGGCACCGCCGAGACGGAAGAGACCGAGTTCCACCAGATCTACGGCCTCGAGGTCGCCGTCATCCCGACCAACCGGCCGGTGGTGCGCGAGGACCGGCAGGACCTGATCTACAAGACGCGGCGCGAGAAGTTCAACGCGATCGTCGAGGAGACCCGCCGGCTGCACGAACTGGGGTATCCGGTCCTCGTCGGCACGGTGAACGTGGAAGTGTCGGAAACGCTGTCGCGCATGTTCAAGCGCGCCGGCCTCCCGCACAATGTCCTCAACGCCAAGTATCACCAGCGGGAGGCGGAGATCGTCGCCGGCGCCGGGCAGCGCGGCGCGGTCACCATCGCCACCAACATGGCGGGGCGCGGAACGGACATCAAACTCGGCGAGGGCGTCAAGGCGGCGCTCCCCTCGAAGATCGCGGATCCGGATGGCAAGGAGATCGACGTCGAGGAATGCGGCGGGCTCCACATCATCGGTTCCGAGCGTCACGAGTCCCGCCGGATCGACCGGCAGCTGCGCGGGCGCTCGGGGCGCCAGGGCGACCCGGGAGCGTCGCAGTTCTTCCTGTCGCTCGAAGACGACCTGATGCGGCTGTTCCAGTCCGACCGCATCGCGCGGTTGATGGACCGCCTCGGGGCGCAGGAGGGCGAGGTGCTGACGCACCCGCTCGTGACGCGTTCCATCGAGCAGGCACAGAAGCGCGTCGAGCTGCAGAACTTCCAGGCCCGCAAGCGGCTCCTGGACTACGACGACGTGATGAACCAGCAGCGCGAGGTGATCTACTCGCTGCGCTCGTTCGCGCTCGAAGGAGGGGAGGAGCTGCGCGGCGAGTCGCTCAAGATGGTCGAGAAGGCCATCACCAAGCGCGTGACCGACCTGCTGGCCGTGTACGAGGACGCGTCGCAGTGGGACCTCGGGCTCGTGCGGCAGGAGCTGCTGATGCACTACCTCCTGTCGGTTCCCGAGCTCGAGGGCGACGACACGCCGACCACGACGGACGGGGTGGTCCAGGCCGCCGTCGCTTCGGCGCGCCTCGCCTTCGCGGCCAAGGAGGAGAGCCTCAACGCCGTGCGCGACGAAAGTGGCCAGGGATTCGCCCCGCGGCTCAACGCGCTGGTGATGCTCAACGTCCTGGACGAGAAGTGGAAGGACCACCTGTACGATCTCGACCAGCTGCGGGCAGCCATCCACTATCGCTCGTGGGGGCAGAAGGATCCGCTCATCGAGTACAAGCAGGAAGCGTACACGATGTTCGTGGACCTGATGGGCGACATCCATCACACGTTCGCGGAGCGGTTCCTCAGGGCCCAGCTGGTCTTCAATCCCCAGGACTTCATGGGGGGAGACGGTGCCGGGGCGCCATCGCCCGAGCCCGAGGCGCCGCGCCGTCCGACGAAGCGCTACAACGCGCTCGGGATCCTCGAGGACATCGTCGACGAGCCGCTCGTGGCCGAAGCCGAGGAAGAAGTGACCGTCCCGGCCGAGGAGGACGGTCCGGCCTCCGAGGCGACGCCTGCCGCCGCCAAGGCCCCCGTCGCCACGGGCGATCCGATGGTCGTGGGGGCTGGGCGTGCGCGGTCGCTTTCGAGCATGGGGGCGGGAGCGTCCGCACCGGTCGACTTCTCGGGAGTGGGGCGGAACGATCCGTGCCCCTGCGGGTCGGGGAAGAAGTTCAAGAAGTGTCATGGCGTGAACGCGTGAACGCGTGAACGCGTGAACGCGTGATCGCGTCCGCGGGAGGGAGCGATGGGGGGGGCGGCGCCAAGGGGCGCCGCCCCCCTCGCCCTTCGTGCGGTGCTCGATGCCGGCAGGGGGAAGGGGCGGGAGGATCGGTATTCCACAGGCGTGACGGGGCATCATGTCTGTGATGTGGCGATGAGTGCGGGATGAAGGGTACGGGCGAGCTCCGCGGGGGGGCGTACGATTCTGGTACGAGGGTCGCGTGATCGGTGTCCGGGACGCCGTGCGTCGGTGGCATGATGCGGCACCTCGTCTCCAGGAGAATCGATGCGTGCGAAGGCTTGCCCCAACAGTGACTTATCTCGACAGACCTCCCCGGGTGCGTTAAGTATCAAGGAGCTCCCTTCGGGCGAACGACCGCGCGAGCGGCTGGCATCGCATGGGGCGACGCGCTTGAGCGCGATCGAACTTCTCGCCATAGTGCTGGGGACCGGTCGTGGTGGGCAGTCGGCCATCGAGTTGGCGCACGGCGTGCTCGCGCGGTCGGGGGGATCGCTCCGGCGGATCGCGTCCGAGCCGCTGGGGATGCTCACCAGCGTGGGAGGGATCGGTCGGGCGCGAGCGGTTGCGATTCATGCGGCGCTCGAGCTTGGCCGGCGGATGGTGAACGAGACGCGGCAGGAAGGGATGGCGGTGCGCTCGCCTCGCGACGTGTATCGGCTGTTCGGGCCGCGGCTCGAGGATCTGCCGGTGGAGGAGTTTCACGTCGCCGTGCTCGACAGCCAGCACCGGGTCGAGCGCGACATCACCATCACCCGGGGGATCCTGAACTCGTCGCTGGTGCACCCGCGCGAGGTGTTCAGGGAGGCGATCGCCGAACGGGCGGCGGCGCTCATCCTGGTTCACAACCACCCGAGTGGGGACCCGACGCCCTCGCCGGACGACCGGATGGTGACCGAGCAGCTGGTGGCCGCGGGGCGACTGCTGGACATTCCGGTCCACGACCACGTGATCGTGGGGCGCGGACGCTACACGAGCTTTGCCGAGGCAGGATTGCTGTGACGACGACCGCCGTATCCGCAGTACGCGAAGCTCCGCCCTGGTGGCCCTCTGGGGACCCGGTCCCCGAGCGGCTGGACGTGGCGTTCCTCACGCGCGCCTACGAGTACTCGGCGAAGGCGCACGAGGGGCAGTTCCGCAAGAACGGCGATCCGTACGTCTCGCACTGCGTCGAGGTGGCCAAGATCCTGGCCGACCTCCAGCTGGACACGGTCACGGTGGCGAGTGGCCTCATCCACGACGTGGTCGAGGACACCCCGATCACGATCGAGGAGATCGAGAAGGAGTTCGGCCGCGAGGTCTCGCAGATCGTCGATGGGCTGACGAAGATCGGGCACCTTCCGCTCAACTCGACCGAGGAGCGGCAGGTCGAGAACTACCGCAAGCTCCTGGTGTCGATCGCCAAGGACGCACGCGTCATCATGATCAAGCTGGCCGATCGCCTGCACAACATGCGGACGCTCGACTGGCTGCCCGAGCACAAGCGGGAGCGGATCGCGCAGGAGACGATGGACCTGTACGCCCCGCTGGCGCATCGCTTCGGGATGGCGCAGGTGAAGTGGGAGCTCGAGGACCTGGCATTCAAGTACCTGGAGCCGGAGGCGTATCGCGCCCTGGCCAGGATGGTGGCCGCCAAGCGGGCGGAGCGCGAGGCGCTCGTGCGGGCGTTGAAGGAGCCGCTGGAGCGCACCCTCACGGCGGCGGGGATCCCGGACGTCGAGGTCACCGGGCGGCCCAAGCACCTCTGGTCCATCCACAAGAAGATGGACAAGCGCCAGCGCCCGTACGAGGAGATCTTCGACCTCCTCGCCATCCGCGTGATGGTGAACACCGTCCCCGACTGCTACCACGCCCTGGGGGTGATCCACGACGGATGGACGCCGGTGCAGGAGCGCATCAAGGACTACATCGCCCAGCCCAAGAGCAACGGCTACCAGTCGCTGCACACGACGATCTTCGGGCCGGGGCGCCAGCTGTACGAGATCCAGATTCGCACGCGCGACATGCACCGCACGGCGGAGTACGGCATCGCGGCGCACTGGCGCTTCAAGGAGAACTCGAAGTCGCAGGACGAGCTGGACCGTCACCTGGCGTGGTTCCGCCAGGTGCTGGAGTTGCAGCTGGACGCCCGGGATCCGGCCGAGTTCCTCGAGTTCCTGAAGCTCGACCTCTATCAGGACGAGATCTTCGTCTTCACACCGACCGGGGACGTGATCCAGCTTCCCAGGGGGGCAACGCCGATCGACTTCGCCTTCGGCGTGCACACCGAGATCGGGCTGCACTGCCAGGGGGCGAAGGTCAACGGCAAGATCGCCCCCTTGTCGCGCGAGCTGAAGAATTCGGAGACGGTGGAGATCCTGACCTCCCCGCACGCGCGCCCCAACCGCGACTGGCTGGCGCACGTGCGCACGGGGCGGGCGCGGCACAAGATCCGGCAGTGGCTGCGGCAGGAAGAGGAGCGGTCGTCCGCCAAGATCGGGCGCGAGATCCTCGACCGGGAGATTCGGCGGCGCCGGCTGGCGAAGGCCGACGACGCCCAGCTCGAGGCGATCTCACGCTCCCTCGGGCTGAACAATGCCCACCACGTCATTGCATCGATCGGGCACGGGGACATCAACGTCGGCCAGGTGCTGAAGCTCCTCTACCCGGATCTCGAGACGCCGGACCACGCACCGCGTCCCACCACCGCGATCGAGCGCCTGGTGGACCGGATGCGCGGGACCTCGCGCGGGGTGAAGATCCAGGGCGCCGACGGGCTGATGGTGCGCTACGCACAGTGCTGCCAGCCGGTCCCGGGCGACGAGGTGGTGGGGTACGTGACCCGGGGGCGAGGGGTGAGCATCCATCGGGCCGACTGCCCCAACCTGCTCCAGCTGATGCACGAGCCCGAGCGACGCCTGGAGATCGACTGGCAGGAACAGCCGGGGGAGCGCTTCCTCGTCCGGCTCGCCATCGAGGGGAACGACCGGCGACAGTTGTATGCCGACGTGGCGTCGGCGGTGAGCTCCACCGGGACCGACATCCGCACGCTGGAGCTGCGAACGACGGATGGCCGCGTCTCGGGGGCCGCGGTGGTCGAGGTCGAGAACCTGGCCCACCTGCAGAAGATCCTGAAGGCGGTGCGGCGCGTGAAGGGGATCACCGAGGTGGCTCGGCGGGAGCACATCCAGACGGAGGCGTAGGGAGCACCCCCGCCGGGCGCCGCGTTCCGTACTCCCGAAGAAACGCCGATACTGCTAGCTTGCGCCCATGCCGTCGCCCGCCCCATTTCGCCTCGAATCCCCGTTCTCCCCGGCCGGCGACCAGCCCAAGGCGATCGCCGAGCTGACCGCGGGGCTCGCGCGCGGCGACCGGTTCCAGACGCTGCTCGGCGTGACCGGGTCGGGGAAGACGATGACCGTGGCGAACGTCATCGCGGCCCACGGGAAGCCGACGCTCGTCCTGTCGCACAACAAGACGCTGGCGGCGCAGCTGTACGGGGAGCTCAAGAGCTTCTTCCCGGCGAACGCGGTCGAGTACTTCATCTCGTACTACGACTACTACCAGCCCGAGGCGTACGTCCCCTCGACCGACACCTACATCGAGAAGGACGCCTCGATCAACGAGGACATCGACCGGCTCCGCCTGCGGGCCACCTCGTCGCTGATGGAGCGCGATGACGTGATCATCGTCGCGACGGTCTCGGCGATCTACGGCCTGGGCGATCCGGTGGAGTACCGCGAGCGGATGGTCACGCTCACGCGCGGCCAGCGGATCTCGCGCGACCAGATCCTGCGCCTCCTGGTGGGGATCCTCTATTCGCGCAACGACGTCGCCTTCGAGCGCGGGACGTTCCGCGTGCGCGGCGACACCATCGAGATCCTCCCGGCATACGAGGAGCAGGGGGTGCGCGTGGAGATGTGGGGCGACGAGATCGAGCGCATCTCGAAGATCTCGGCGGTGACGGGGGAGACGATCGCGACGCTCGAGCGCGCGGCGATCTATCCGGCGAAGCACTTCATCACCAACCGCCCGACCCTGGTGAAGGCGGTGGAGTCGATCCGGGCCGAGCTGGCGGACCGCCTGACGGTGCTGCGCAACGCGGGGAAGCTCCTGGAGGCGCAGCGGCTCGAGTCGCGGACGAACTTCGACGTCGAGATGATGCTGGAGATCGGGACGTGCGCCGGGATCGAGAATTACTCGCGCCACCTCACGGGGCGCAGCGCCGGGGAGCGGCCAGCCTGCCTGTTCGACTACTTCCCCGAGGACTTCCTCGTCGTGATCGACGAGTCGCACGTGACGCTCCCGCAGGTGCGCGGGATGTACAACGGCGACCGGGCGCGCAAGGAGGTGCTGGTGGACTACGGCTTTCGCCTCCCCAGTGCGCTGGACAACCGTCCCCTCGTGTTCGACGAGTTCCTGGCGCTGACGCCGCGCGCGCTCTTCGTGAGCGCCACGCCCTCCGAGCTCGAGCTGCGGCTGTCGGAAGGGGTGGTGGTGGAGCAGATCATCCGGCCGACGGGCCTGGTCGATCCGGAGATCGAGGTGCGCCCGGTGCGCGGGCAGGTGGACGACCTTCTCAACGAGATCCGCCTCCGAGAGCGGAAGGGGGAGCGCGTCCTGGTCACGACGCTCACCAAGCGGATGGCCGAGGACCTCACGGACTACCTGGCGCAGACCGGCGTGCGGGTCCGTTACATGCACTCCGACATCGACGCCATCGAGCGGATGGAGATCGTGCGCGGGTTGCGGCTGGGGGAGTTCGACGTCCTCATCGGGATCAACCTGCTGCGCGAGGGGCTCGACATGCCCGAGGTTTCGCTGGTGGCGATCCTCGATGCGGACCAGGAGGGGTTCCTGCGGAGCGACCGTTCGCTGATCCAGACGGTGGGGCGCGCCGCCAGGCACGTGAACGGCCGGGCGATCTTCTATGCGGACCGGGTCACCGATTCCATGAAGCGGTGCCTGGACGAGACGTCGCGCCGTCGGCAGCTGCAAATGGCGTTCAACACGGCGCACGGGATCGTCCCCCGGGGGGTCGTGAAGTCGGTGGACGAGGTGCGCTTCATCACGCGGGTGGCTGATGCCCGGGAAGACAGGGAGGAGAAGGGGCGCCGGGTCGCCGAGGCGAAGGCGACGTATTCCACCGCCGAGCTGGACGAGATGATCGCCCGGCTGGAACGGGACATGCGGGTGGCGGCCGATGAGCTCGACTTCGAGGCGGCCGCGCGGTTGCGTGACGAGGTGTTCGAACTGCGCGCGCGACGCGACAGCGCCGGCAGCGCGCGCAAGCGCGACGCGTTCGCCGAGATCCGGGCGCATCGTTAGGCATGCCGGTGCTGACACGTGACGCCCTGCTGGCCTGGGGCGAGGCCTTCGGGCGCGGACTCCGCGCGCCGTGCGTCGTCACCCTCGCCGGCGACCTCGGCGCGGGGAAGACGACCCTGGTGCAGGCCATCTGCCGCGGCGCGGGCGTCCGCGAGCCGGTCACGTCGCCGACCTTCGCCCTGGTGCACGAATACGCGGGCGGGGCCACCCCGGTGTATCACCTCGACCTGTACCGCCTGCGCGACCCGCGCGAGCTGCTGGGGCTGGGGTGGGACGAGATCGTATCGGCGCACGCGATCGTCCTCGTGGAATGGCCGGAGCGCGCCGGCGATGCGCTTCCCCCTGACGCGGTGCGGCTGACCCTCGCCCACGTTCCGGGACGCGACGACGTCCGGGAGCTCGTGGCGCACGGGAGCTCCGACGGGAGGGGCGATGCCTGAGCTGACACTGGTCCTCGAGGCGTCGACGGGAACGGGGTCCGTCGCCCTCCTCCGGGGGGGCGCCCTCGTCGCCGAGACGGAGGTCGCCATGCGCGGGCACGACGGGGAACGCCTCATGCCGTCGGTCGTGCAGCTGCTGGCGGAGCGCGGGGTCCCGGCCAGTGCGCTGGCGCGCGTCATCTGCGGGGCGGGGCCGGGGGGCTTCACGTCGCTTCGCATCGCCGCCGCCCTCGCGAAGGGGGTGGCCGACTCGTTGGGGATCGAACTGTGGGCCGCGTCGTCACTCGCGCTCCTGGCCGCCAGCGATGAAGGGCTCGGGGACGGGAGGGGGGGACGCGAGCCGGCCGCGCTCGCGCCATCGGGGGGGGGCGACACGCGGTCGCGCAACGTCGGGGGCTCGGCGCCGTCGGCCGAGGACGCCGACGGGGCGGTCATCGCGGTGATCGACGCCCTTCGCGGCGAGTGGTATTGCCAGCGCTTCGTGCGTAGCGCGGAGGGCGTCATCGTGGCGGACGGCGAGCCGGGACTCATGGCGCGCCCGGCGCTGGCGTCGGTCGCGGCCGGCGCGGGCGCTCGCGTCGTCGGAATGGGAGGAGACACGTTCGCCGGCGGCCGGAACGCCGTCCCGCTCGCGCGTGACGTCGCGCGCCTCGTGCCGGGCCCCCTCCTCGCCCCGGTGGCGCTCGACACGTGGGAGCCCGACTACGGTCGCCTGGCCGAAGCCCAGGTGAAGTGGGAGAAGGCGCACGGGCGCTCGCTGGGCGCCACCGGATGAGGCCGCCGAATCGGCACGCGCTGCCGTCCTGGGCACCCGGATGAGCGATGACGGCCACGTCACGATTCGCGACGCGACCCTCGCCGACGTCGACGCAATCGCCGCGATCGAGCGCGGGACGTTTTCCGACCCGTGGTCGGCGCGGTCGTTTCGCGAGCTGGTGGGCCGCCCCGATGTGGTCTTCGAGGTCGCCGAGTCCCCGGAGCTCCCCCTCGGCGCGATCGCCGGCTACGCGATCGTCTATCTCGCCGACGCCGACGGCGACCTGGCGAACCTCGCGACCGCTGCCGGTACCCGGCGGAGGGGGATCGGACGTCTGCTCCTTCGGCATTCGCTCGCCACGGCGCGCCAACGCGGTGCACACCTGGTCTTCCTGGAGGTCCGGGAGTCGAACCAGGCGGCGCGGGCGCTGTACGAATCCGAGGGGTTCACTGGCGTCGGGCGTCGCGCGCGGTACTATGCGCACCCGGTAGAGGACGCGCTGATCCTCCGCAAGGAGTTGGTGTAGCGTTTCCGGTAGAGATCGCAATCGAATGGTGGCGTACCCCACTTGGTGCGCGCATACTGTCCGTGGCGAGTCATCACTCTCGCCCAGGAGGAACTGTGAGTCGAAGCCTGAACAAGGTCATGCTGATCGGGAACCTCGGTAAGGATCCCGAGATCAAGTCGGTGGGGAGCGGGGGGCGGGTGGCGGAGTTCTCGCTCGCCACGACGCGCACCTGGAACGGCCCCGGGGGCGATCGTCAGGAGAAGACCGAGTGGCATCGGTGCGTGGCGTGGAATGCGCGCGGCGCGGGCGCTGGCGGCCTCGCCGACATCATCGAACGCTACGTCAGGAAGGGAGATCGCCTGTACGTCGAGGGGAGCATCGAGTACCGGCAGTGGCAGGACAAGGAGGGGCAGACGCGCTACACCACCGAGATTCGCGTTCGCGACCTCGTGATGCTTGGTGGCAAGGGAGGGAGTGATGGCGGCGAGTACAACGGTGGCGGGCGGGGGCGCGCCGCATCGCAGGAGCGCACGCGCTCCGGAGCCGGGATGCCGGCGGCAGCTGGGGGGGGAGACGACTTCGAGGACTTCCCGAGCGCCCTCGAGTCCGATGAGGACGATCTCCCGTTCTAGCCGGAGTGCCCTGGCCCTCATGGCGGTGGTGGGGACGCTGGCCGTCCCCTCCATCGCACGGGGGCAGGGCGCGCCTCGCGTGCACGTCGTGCGTGCGGGCGAGACGCTGTGGCGCATCGCCACGAACGAGCTTGGGGACGGGCACCGCTGGCGGGAGCTCGTCCGGCTCAATTCCCGTATCCGCAGCGAACGCTCGCTGCCCGTCGGGATGCGGCTGGTCCTCCCTCGCGGCCGCCGAGGAGCGGGGAGGGCCGGCGCGGGAACGGCTGCCGGTGAGTCCGCCGCGCGCACCGCGGCATCGGGCCCGGCCACGCGCGCCGCTCGGGCGCCAGGCGCTCCGGGCGCTGCCGCCCCGACGTCGCCTCCCTCACGAGCTGGTGAGGCGGCGCCGACGCTGGTGACCGCCGACTCGCTGAGCACACCGACCATTTTCGCTGCGGCTGCGCGGTCGCGGCGCCTGGATGGGTCGCGGGAGGGGGGACGAGGGGGGGCGTTGAAGGGGGCGAGTTCGGCCGAACCGGTCGGCACCATGACGCCGGCGGCGTCCCGCGCGCAGGTGGCCGAGGGCGGTGCCGGGGTGCAGTCTGCGGCATCGGTCGGCGCGGATGCCATCGCCCGCGAGACGCTCGTCGCTCCCTGGTTCGACGACGCGGACGTGGTCGCGCGTGGCGGGCGCGTGCTGCGGCGCCTGGACCCACCTGCACTGGAGCGGTCCATCGAGCATCGCACCCTGCACCTGTTCGACCGGGTTCAGCTGGTCGCGCCTTCGGGGGCCCCTGCTGTGGAGCGGGCGGCGTTTCTCGTGGTCGAAGTTGGGGCGCCGGTCGCGGATCTGGGGCGGCTCGTTACGCCCGTCGGGATCATTCACGTTACCCGTTCGCCCGACGGCGCCTCACCGGCGGAAGGGGTCGTGACGGCGGCCTTCGGTGCCCTGGCGGAAGGGGGCGCGCTGGTCCCGATGGTGTCCGCGGGCGCTGCCGCCGAAGTCGGGGAGCGGTCGGAGCGTCTCGACCCGGTGGAGGGGCGCGTCGTGGCTGTCGTCGGTGGTGCGACGCTCCCGACGCTGCAGCATGTGGTGATGCTCGACGTGGGGGCGGCGCGTGGCCTGCGCACGGGCGACGCGGTCACGTTCCTCACCGACGATCGGGGGGCTGCGGGGCAGGAGATCGCGCGCGGCGTCGTGTTGCGGGTCACGGCGCGCAGCGCGAGTGCGCTCATCATTCGCCAGTCGCAGCCGTTGCTGCGCGAAGGGGTGCGCGCTCGCGTCACGAGGGCGCTCCCCTGAGCGGGCGCATCGGACTACATTGAGGGCGCACCTCGCGTCCCCCGTACTCCGACGACGAGTGCTGTACGGCACGGCGCCTGGGGAATCCCCGGCGCCGTTTGTCTAGTGCACCTCGCTCGACGTCGGCTTTCGCCGCCGTGGCGCCGCGCGCGCCGCCGACACCAACCACAGAGGCAGACAAGATCGTGACGTTCCTCGTCCCGCAGCACTCCGTGTGGCCCGCCGCGTGTCACGCGGCCCAGGGCGTCGGCATCGCCAGCGCCGAGGTGGCCGCGTGAGCCGCCGGGCGCTGGTCACCGGCGGCGCCGGATTCATCGGGTCGCACGTCGTCGAGCTCCTCCTCGCCCGCGGATACCACGTCGACGTCGTCGACAATCTCTCGTCAGGCAAGCGTGAGAACGTGCCGCCCGGGGCGACGTTGCACGTGGCAGGCATCGGGGAGTCGGGGACGGCGGCGCTCGTGCGCGACGGGCGCTACGACGTCCTGTGCCACCTCGCGGCGCAGATCGACGTGCGCAGGAGCGTCAACGACCCGGCGTTCGACGCGACCATCAACATCCTGGGGACGCTGAACCTCCTGGAGGCGGTGCGCGCATCCGGACACCCGACGCGCTTCGTCTTCTCGTCGACGGGCGGGGCGATCTACGGCGACTTCGTCTCGGTGCCGACGGTCGAATCGATGCCGAAGGACCCGGAGTCGCCGTACGGGATCGCCAAGCTGTCGGTGGAGTACTACCTCGGGTACTACGCGCGCATCCACGGGCTCGACACGGTGGCGCTGCGATATTCGAACGTCTACGGACCGCGCCAGGACCCGCACGGCGAGGCGGGAGTCGTGGCCATCTTCTGCAACCGGATCCTCAGGGGTGAGGCGCTGACGGTCTTCGGCGAGGGGCTCCAGACGCGCGATTACGTGTACGCGGGCGACGTCGCGCGCGCCAATCTCGCCGCTGCCGAGGCGGCGCTCCCCCGGCCGGCGCAGCTCGACGTGCGAGCCTACAACGTGGGGACGGGGGTGCAGACGACGGTGCTGGAGCTGGCGGCGTCGTTGCAGGGCGCGGCGGGGTCCAACGTCCCCGTGCAGCACGCCCCGGCCCGCGCGGGCGAGCAGCAACGCTCGGCGGTCGACATCGACAAGGCCGCACGCGAACTGGGGTGGCGCCCGGAGGTGTCGCTGGCCGACGGGACGCGCCGGACCTTCGAGTACTTCGCCGCGCGGCATCGCGAGGGGGCGCAGTGACCTGGCCGATGCTGGCGCAGATGGGGGGGGCGGTTCCCGAATCGGCGTGGGACCTCCTGCGCTCCACCGACCTGGTGACCAAGGTGGTGCTGGCCTTCCTCGGGCTCCTCTCGCTCATCAGCTGGACGATCGTCCTCGCCAAGTGGCGCGAGTTCTCGAGGATGCAACGCGCCTCGCGCCGCTTCCTGGAGGGGTTCGAGCGGGCGCATGCGCTGGACGACGCGGCGGCACTGGCCCGCGCCGGTGGGGCGAACCCGTTCGGCGAGGTGCTGAAGCGCGCCGAGCGGTTCATGACGGAGACGCGCCCGGCGATGGCGGCGACGGCCGAGCGGACGGCGCGCTTCAGCGCGTCGCAGGTGGAGGCGTTGCGGCTGGTGCTCGACTCGCAGGCGGAGGCGGAGCGTGATGCGCTCGCCCGCTATGTCCCGTGGCTGGCGACGATCGGCTCGGCGTCACCGCTGATCGGGTTGTTCGGTACGGTGCTGGGGATCATCCAGTCGTTCGTCGGGATCGCGACGCGCGGGTCGGGGAACGTGGCGTCGGTGGCCCCTGGGGTCGCGGCAGCGCTGACGGCGACCGCCGCCGCGCTGGCGGTGGCCATTCCCGCGGTCTTCGCGTACAACATCTTCGCGAATCGCCTCAATCGCATCGAGGGCGAGCTGGAGGGATTCGGCTCGGAGCTGATCGCGCTTCTCGTGCGCGAAGAGCGGATCTAGCCGACGATGGGACGCCGACGGGGGGAGCGGACACCGCTGAACGCCGAGATCAACGTGGTGAGCCTCATCGACGTGATGATGCTCCTGCTGGTGATCTTCATGATCACGGCGCCGATGATGCAGGGCGGGGTGGACGTGCAGCTCCCGAAGGGTGAGGCCCGGGCCCTGGAGCCCAAGAGCGGGCTGGTCGTGACGATCGACCGCCGGGGGAGCGTCTTCGTCGACGACACGAAGATGTCGTTCGAGGAGTTCCGGGCCGCCTTCAAGGCGTTGGCGGACCAGCGGGCGAAGCGCGGGGTGTACCTGCGCGCCGATGCGTCGGTCCCGTACGGTTCGGTGGTCCGCGTGCTCGGGGTGATGGTGGCGGCGGGGACGAGCGGCGTGGGGATGATCGTGGAGCCCGAGAAGCCGTGACGCCGCGCGCCGCGCGGGGGGCCCTGCGGCTCCCCGCCACGCTCTCGCTCCTGCTGCACCTCTCGCTGGTGGTGGTGGCGCTGGTGGTGGCGCGCGAGAAGCGCGTGGCGCTCCCGCCCGTGTACCAGGTGGACCTGGTGGCGGCGCCGGCCGGGCCGCGCGCGATCGGCCAGGTGGCGGAGGCGGCACCGGCCCCGCCGCGTGAGGCGACGCCTCCCCCCAAGCGTGCCGAGGCACCGGCCGAGGCCCCCGTGCCGGTGAAGAAGGCCCCTCCACCACGGACGGCGCCCCGCGCCACGCCGGTGCCTAACGCCGCACAGGTCCCGACACGCAACACGCCGGCGCCGCGGGCGGGGGGCGGGCCGGAAGGGGGGACGGGGACCGACGTGGCGAACGTGAGCGTGCAGGGGATCCCGTTTCCCTATCCGGGTTACCTGGAGAACATCGTCCGGCAGATCGCGCTGCGCTTCAAGCCGCGCAGCGGGCAGGCCCTCGTCGCGGAGGTCCTCTTCCTCATCCGCCGCGACGGGAGCATGACGGGGTTCCAGTTCCGCCGGCGCTCGGGTTCGTACGAGTTCGACCTCGAGGCGCAGGGGGCGGTGGAGGCCGCCGCGCGTTCGGGCTCGTTCGGCCCGCTCCCCGACGGATTCAGGGACGATGTGCTGACGGTTATCTTCAGCTTCGATCCGCAACTCATCCGCTGATGCCATTCCCGCGCCGCTGCGCGCTCGCTCTGGTCGCGCTCCTCTCCCTCGCGACGGTCGCCGCTCCCGCCCGGGGGCAGGACACGACCGTGGCCGGCGTCCGCATCGGGCTCGTGTACGCGCCCGGTACGCGCCCCGGCGTCCTCGTCCTCCCCGTGGAGGGGACGGCCGGGGACTCGATCCGTGCGATCCTGCAACGCGACTTCACCTACGGCGACCGGATCAACGTGATCGCCCTCGAGCCCTCGGCCGTCCCGCCGTTCGGCTCGGGGAGCAGCAAGCCAAACTATCCGCTGTTCACGCGGCTGGGGGCGGCGGCCATCCTGCAGGTGACGCCCACGTCGTTCGGGATCCAGGTGACGGTGCATAACGCGGGGAAGGGGGCGGTGGAGCGGACGAAGGCCTTCCCCCTCCCGATGGGGGCGCTGTCGCCGGCGTGGCGGCTCGCGCTGCACGAGGTGGCGGACGAGATCGAACAGTGGATCACCGGCGTGCGGGGGATCGCGGCGACGCGGATCCTGTACGTCAGTGCCGGACGCGTGTGGCAGGTGGACAGCGACGGCGCCAACGCGGCCCCGCTCACGAACGAGAGCGGGGCGATGTCGCCGGTCTGGCACCCGAAGGCGTCCCACATCGCCTACATGACGATGGGGGCGACGGGACAGCAGGTCGTCATCCGCGAGATCGGCGGGGCGACGCGCGTCCTCCCCACGCGCGGCGGGCTGAACATGACGCCGACCTTCTCGCCCGACGGCTACACGATCGTCTACGCCCACGGCGCGGAGGCCGGGACGGATCTCTACGCCACCAACGCGTTCGGCAACGAGCCTGCGCGGCGCATCACGGTCGGTCGGGGGAGCGACAACACGCAGCCGACCTTCTCCCCGGACGGGCGTCGGCTCGCCTTCACCTCGGGCCGGAGCGGCCATCCCGAGGTGTATATTTCCGACGCCGACGGGACGAACGCGGAGCTGCTCACCCCGTACAATTTCGGTGACCAGTCGTACCGCGCGAACCCCGACTGGTCTCCCGACGGCCGGCTGATCGCCTTCGAGGCGCAGCTGGCGGGACGCATGCAGATCATGACCATCGGGCTGCGCGACCGCGTGATCAGGCGGCACACGAGCGAAGGGGTCAACGAGCAGCCCTCGTGGGCGCCCGACGCCCGTCACCTGGTCTTCACCTCGAATCGCGGCGGGACCAAGCAGCTGTGGGTCCTCGACGTGGAGTCGAACTCGGTGCGACAGCTGACGCACGCCCCGGGCGGGGCACGCTTCGGCGCCTGGTCGCCGTCGCTGCGCGCCCGCTGACACTGGCTCATTTCTTCACCTCACACCCCCACCCCCATCCCAAGGCAAGGACATCGACATGACTCGTGGAACTCGCGTACTCGCCCTCTCGGTGCTGGCCCTCGCCGCCGTTTCCGCCTGCCGCAAGAAGCCGGAGGTGACGCCGGCGCCGAGCGGCCCGGCGCCGTCCCCGACGTGCGACCAGCGGTGCCGTGACAGCATCGCCCTCGCCGAGAAGCGCCATGCCGACTCCATCGCTGCGGCGAATGCGGCGCGCGAGGCGGCGGAGCGTGAGCGCGCGCTGGCGGCGACCAAGGCGACGTTGGCGGCTCCCGTCTACTTCGAGTACGACTCCGACGAGCTCTCGCCCGACGCCCGTGCCACGCTCGATGCCAAGCTCGCGATCTTCCGGGCCAACCCGTCGCTGCGCCTCCGCGTGGCGGGGCACACGGATGAGCGCGGGTCGGACGAGTACAACCTGGCGCTCGGCCAGCGCCGCGCGGCGGCGGTCAAGCGCTACCTCTCCGACCAGGGGATCGATGGTGGGCGCCTCGACATCGTGTCGTTCGGCGAGGAGCGTCCCGCGGTGGCGGCGTCCAACGAGGAGGCGTGGCGCATGAACCGGCGTGCCGAGTTCGAGGTCATCGCCGGCGCCGAATCGCTCGTGGCGCCGAAATGACCGGGCGGCGGCTGGGACGCGCCGGCGCGGCCGCCACCCTCGTCCCACGCGCAACGACATGCGGATCCTTCAGGGCGACATCCTGAGCTTCCGCACCGAGGCCGCGCGCGCCGACTCGGCGCGCGCGCGCCAGCTCGCTGCGGTGGCGGCATCGTTAGGCACGGTGGCCGACTCGGTGCGGGCCACCAGCGATCGCCTGACCCGGTTCCAGGGGGACTCGCGCGGTGAGCTGCGCGCGATCCAGCAACAGCTCCTGCAGATCCAGGAACTGACGGGGCAGAGCCAGCGGCGCCTGCAGGAAATGCGGGCCGAGATGGAGGCGCGGGCCCAGCAGGCGGTGGCGCCGCCGGTCGTCGCGCCGCCGGGGGACACCTCGGCGATCGCCCCGGTCCAGGCCGCTCCCGGTCCGAACCAATTGTACCAGTTGGCGTATGACCAGTTGCGCCGCGGGAGCTATTCCGCGGCGCGGGCGGGCTTCGAGGAGTTGCTCCGGCGGTATCCCACGTCGGAGCTCGCCCCCGACGCCCAGATCAACATCGCCGAGGCGTACGCGGCCGAGGGGACCTCGACGGCGGCCGACTCGGCGTATGCGGCCGTGGTGGAGAAGTACCCGCGCTCGATGCGGGCGTCCACGGCACTCTACAAGCTGGCGCTCTCCATCGCGCGCCAGGGGCGACGCGCCGACGCCCGCACGACGATGGATCGCGTGGTGCGGGAGTACCCCACCTCGGACGAAGCCGACCTCGCACGGGAGTGGCTGCGGACGAATCGATAGGACGACCGACCCCCTCGACATGGCGACTGTAGGGCACCCGGCGGAAATGCCGTTCCTCGAGCACCTCGAGGAACTGCGCTGGCGCATCCTCAAGTCGCTCGTGGCGCTCGTCGCGGGGGTCGTGGTCGCCTTCTCGCTCCTCCTCAAGTTCGACATCATCCTGATCCTGGAACGGCCGATCCTCCCGTTCCTCAACGGGCACCAGCTGGTCTACACGCACCCGGCCGACCCGTTCAAGATCACCATGAGCATGGCGTTCGCCCTGGGCGCCATCTTCGCGTCGCCGGTCCTCATCTGGCAGGTGTGGGGCTTCCTCTCGCCCGCGCTGTACAAGCACGAGAAGAAGGTCATCATCCCCGTCCTCATCTTCGGGGCGATCCTGTTCCTGGCCGGCGTCTCGCTCGCGTTCTTCGGGATCATCCCGATCACGCTGAAGATGTTCTACAGCATCCAGACGGCGTCGCTCACCCCGATGATCACCGCGGGGGAGTACTTCGACTTCGTCGTCTCGCTCTCGCTGGTGCTCGGGGCGGTCTTCGAGCTCCCGATTGCCGTCCTCGCGCTCACCGCGCTCGGGATCGTGACGCCGCAGTTCCTCAACCGGTTCCGGCGGCACGCGGTCGTCGTCTGCCTGGTGGCATCGGCCTTCATCACGCCGGGGCAGGATCCGTTCTCGCTCCTCGCGATCGCGGTCCCGCTGTACCTGCTCTTCGAGTTGAGCGTCGTGTGCTCGTTCGTCGTGTACCGCCGCAAGCAGCGACGCGAGGAGTCGCGCCTGGCCGAAGAGTCGGGAGTGATGGCGTGAGGTTCCACCGCCGGGCCCTGGTGCTGGTGGCGCTCGCCCTGGGGCTCGTCGTGGTGGGCGCCCCGCAGGCCAGGGGGCAGCGCCCCACCCCGCCGGTTCGCAGCGCGCAGCAGCGGGCCGACTCCATCGCCCGGGCCCGGGCACGCGCCGCGGCCGGCGACACGACGCGGCCACGCACCGCGCTGGACTCGCTGCGCGAGCACGAACAGGTGGGGCGCAGCGCGCTGGATTCCGCCCGGATGCGCATGGAGGTGCAGTGGGCGGCGCCCGATTCCGTGATGAACGCCCTGCTGAACCGGAAGGGGTACAGCGTCACCCGCTACCAGGGGGGCAACGTCGTCTTCCGCGCCGCCGAGCACACGATGAACCTGGTCGGGAAGCATGCGGCGGTGCAGCGCGACTCGGCGATGCTCGTGGGCGACACGATCCAGTTCAACGACTCGACGAACGTGGTGATCGCGCGCGGCGACACCCTCCTCCTGCGTGACCCGTCGCAGGGGCAGGACGACATCATCGCCCTGGGGAGCATCCGGTACGACGTGAACAACCGCCGTGGCGTGGTGCGCAACGTCACCACGGCGGTGGAGAGCGGGCAGCGGTGGGTGGTGCACGGCAACGTCGCCGCCTTCAAGGGCGATTCGACCGACGCCGGGCGCTCGGCGTTCTATGCGCGGGACGGGTGGCTCACCAGCTGCGAGGAGACCGAGCCGCACTATCACTTCGCGGCGCGCGAGCTCAAGCTCGTGTCCAAGAACGTGATGGTCGCGCGCCCCGCCATCCTCTACATCGCCGACATCCCGGTGATGTGGTTTCCGTTCGTCTTCCAGGACATGCGCTCGGGACGGCGCAGCGGGATCATCGCCCCGCGCATCGGCTTCAACCAGGTCTTCCGGCAGAGCCCCTTCCTGCGCCGCACCATCGAGGACATCGGCTACTACGTGGCGCTGAACGACTACATGGACGCGCAGCTGTCCATGGACTGGCGCAGCGACGCGCGCTCGACCGCCTTCGACCCCGGCTACCTCAAGTTCAACGGACAGGTGAACTATCGGTGGCGTGACCGCTTCATCAGCGGGACGCTGGCGTCGTCGTACCACTACCTGCGAAACGGGCAGGTGAACAAGCAGTATTCGCTGTCGCACTCCCAGGAATTCTCGCAGCGCACGCGCATCAACGCGACGTTCAACTACGTCACCAACACCACCATCCAGCGCAACATCAGCTTCAACCCGGCGCAGGCGATGCAGACCATCCGGTCGTCGTTGAACTACACGACGGGGCGGGGGCCGGTGACGCTGAACCTGGGCGGGACGCAGACGCAGTATCCCGGGCGATCGCAGCTGGACCGCGACTTCCCCAGCCTGGGGATCACCAGCAAGCCGATCAGGGTTGGCGAGAACTTCACCTGGTCGCCGGGGCTCACGATCTCGAACGCCCAGAGCTTCGACATCGACCAGGTGGGAGACTTCGCGTTCCGCTACGTGCGCGACCCCGTCACGAACCAGCTCGACAGCGTGCGCGTGCGGCGCAACACACGCCGCTCGACGATCAGCATCGAGACGCCGGTGCAGATCTACGGCTTCAACTGGCGCAACTCGATCCGGGTCAGCGACGTCCTCAACGACTTCCCGCAGCGGCGCACGATCTACACCGACGTCAGCGACACTACGAGCAAGGTGGAGCGCGTCTTCGCGCGCGACTTCGTGACCGGCCTCGATTGGGACACGGGGTTCAACCTGCCGAGCTTCTTCCAGGGGTCGTGGAACGTGACGCCCTCGGTGAGCTTCTCGAAGGTCGACGGCCGGTCGCCGCTGGTGGTGCGCACGGAACGCACCGGGGGGAAGTTCCTCACCCAGTCCATGCGGCCGAGCTACGGGCTGTCGGTCTCGCCGAAGCTGTACGGGTTCTTCCCGGGGATCGGGCCGGTGGAACGCATCCGGCACACGATCGAGCCGCAGCTGATGTTCGCCTACACGCCGCGCGGGAGTGTGTCCAACGAATTCCTCGCCGCCAACGGCGACATCGCGCAGGGGTACCTGGGGAACAACCCCCAGAGCACGATCAGCCTCGGCTTCTCGACCAACTTCGAGGCCAAGCTCCGCTCGCGCGAGGGGGGGCGTGACACGGCGACGACGGCGCGCCCGGGTGGGGCCGGGGCGGGGGGCGCCGCGGGCGCCGATAGCGCGGGTAGAGGTGGCGCGGGGGGCGCGGCGCCCGCCTTCGGCGGCGCCGGGG